>NZ_JAHREU010000075.1:0-34397 GCF_020883145.1 Microcoleus sp. CAWBG27 | reverse complement strand
TTCTATCGCTTTCGCCTGGTTTACTGAACCATGTAACTGTAGTTAATTAGATCGTGTCTTCTCTGTTTAATCATCATGAGTAAGTGTCAGTAACATTGTACCTCATCTTTCTGAGAAAGGCTATAGCGGTTCTCAAAAAAGTGATGTATGCCCTATGCCCTATGCCCTATGCCCATGAGTACCTCATGTTTCTGAGAAAGACTATAGTCATTAGTTGTTAGTCATTGGTTATTAGCGATCGAGAAGAATAAAAAAAGAAGAATTAAACATAAATTTAGAATTTGAAAGTATTTTTGGTTGAACAAAGCAGTCCTGAGCGCATGGGTGGCTGTACACCGAGTTTTTTCTGCGAAACACTTTGTTGCAGCTAACAGCTTAGATCGCAAAACGGTAACGATGAAAGTCCCTGTCTATCCTCGACTCAACAATAACTTTTCCTTATTCCCTATTCCTGACCTCCGTTAAATTAGTCAAACCTCTTCCCTTAGACTTCTTCCTTGTTTCTTCCTACAGGTAGAGTGCAGCCCAGCTCATTGTTACCTATGATGAATTTAAGTAAAAAACGTCAAATTAGATACAAATAAGGAGAAACCAATGAGCATTAACGATAGAGCAAAGGCAACTGGCAAAAACATCGAAGGCGCTGCTCAAGAAGCCATCGGCAATGTTACTGGCGACCCCAAGGATAAAGCTGAAGGCAAAATGAAGCAAAAACAAGCTGAAGCTAGCCACACAGTCGAAGATGTCAAAGATGAGATCAAAAAGAAAATAGACTGAGCCTAATACTAATTAAGAGGGTCGAAAAACCTGACCCTCTTAATTCTTCAAATTGTTTTCAGAACGGAGGAAAAAAAGGTGAGTTTATTGCAGCAGAGTCGCAAAATGATTGCGGGTTTACTCTTGGTTCTAATGCTGGCTGTTACTACTGCCTGCGCCCCCAGCGTTTCCGCCCAAAAACCGACTAACGTACCTGTAGCAATTGGTGGCAGTCAGGGCTATTACGCGCAGCTAGAACGCGGGAATACCGTCGCAGGTCAAGATTTTGGTCAATGGGTAACAAAGACGGCTAAGGGTCTGGTTCAGGATGCTTACGTGCGCGACAATAACAAATTGGGAGTTGTAATCACCCCGCAAGTCCGCCCTACTGAAGTAAAAGATTTGGCGAAATCTTTAGCCCAAGGTTTTCACCGCAATTTCCCAAATCAGGATTTAAGTGTTTTGGTTTATGCTCCTGACAAAAAACTGATTTTGACGGCAAAGTATGACCAGCAATTAAATCAGATTGAATACAAGTCTTGACCTGGTTTAAAAGCGGAATTTATAGCAGCGCGACGCTTTAATCTTCCGCAGTTTTTTGAATGCGAAGCAATCTCAATTTGAGACTGAACTGTTGTTTAGTTGGGGAAATAATTACCATGAGTAGCAGCGATAATTACAAGCGACAAATCATGAGCGATTTGGCTCAGGGCGATCGCGAAATGATGCCTGAGACAACGGGTGAAGAGTACGAAAATTTTGACGATTTTGCTCAGAGAACTTCCCCGGATCAGCGCAAACAATTATTCGGGCGTTCTTTGAATCACGACTCTCTCCCGCCGGCACAGTTGGAACCGGAATTGCAAAAGGCGATCGCCCAAATCAAGCCAAACGAACGCGACGACGTGGCACGGGAGTTCTTCAAGCAGTTGGATAAGAGAGGATTGAAGGATCGCCAGTTGGAAAAGCAGCTAGGACTTTCTACCCACCACGCTAGCCGCATGACTGCTGATGATGTTAGCAAGCTGGCTTCGTTTACCTATCACAATCACCCGGATATTTTCCGAGAAGTGTTGGCACAACAGCCTAGTTTGATGAAGTTTTTGGGGAATCCAGTGGTTGCGGGTATTTTGGGAATAGTTGCTGCTAAATGGCTCAGCAATCGCAAATAATTGAGGTAGGACTGAAGTCCTCACTACGAACCTTGTTGATGCGGTTGTTCCACAATAATTTAAGAAGGACTGAAGTCCTCACTACGAACCTTTTTGAGTGTTTGTAGTGAGGACTTCAGTCCTCCTCATTTGAGGAGGACTGAAGTCCGAACGATCAAACCTTTTTGATTGTGTTTGTAGTGAGGACTTTAGTCCTTAAATTGAGGAAGGACTGAAGTCCGAACGATCAAACCTTTTCGATCGCCAATTACTAATTATTGCTCGTATCTAAAAATAACTGCACAGCACTAAACTGCGGTACACCTGACACTCCGCAAAATTAAATGTAGGATTAAGTGTTGCTGTAAACCAGGAAAAAAGATGAACATATCCACTATTTGGCGAAAATTCCGCAGCCAGCAAGCCTTCTGCTTGGCTGCACTGCTTGCGGGTTGCCTTGTATTTATCGGTTGTTCCCCCGCCCAGTCAGCGGCTGGCAATTCAGTCGATCCCAAGTTGAAAGAGCAAGTCTTGCAGGTGATCCGGGAAAATCCGCAAGCAATTTTAGATTCGGTACAAGCGTACCAGCAAGAACAGCAGCAGTCTCTCAAAGCGGCGCAGGAGTCATTTTTTCAGGAGATGAAAACAAATCCCAAATCGGCGATCGGGGATTCTCCTAGCACGGGTTCGGCTTCCCAGCAGATTGTACTTTTAGAATTCTCTGACTTTCAATGTCCGTTTTGCGCGCGCGCTCACGATACCGTCAAGCAGTTTATGGCAAAACACCAGGACAAAGTTACTTTAGCCTACAAGCATTTTCCATTGCCTTCACATCCTCAAGCGTTGCCAGCAGCTAAAGCAGCTTGGGCGGCTCAACAACAGGGTAAGTTTTGGGAATATTACAGCGCTTTGTTTGAAGGGCAGAAAAAGTTAGGTGAGGAATTGTACGGATCGATCGCCCAAAAGCTCAATCTAAAATTAGATAAATTCAACACCGATCGCAACAGCCCCGCCGCCGAGGCCGCCATTCAGAAAGACGTGCAACTCGCTCAAAAACTGGGCATTGGAGGTACTCCATTCTTTGTCATGAACGGCCAAACTTTCTCAGGTGCGCTGGAGCTTTCTGAGATGGAAAAGATTCTCGCCAGTGTCTCCAAATAACAAGGTAAAAGATACGACAAACTTAGTTTTTCTGTCTTTTTCACTTTTTCGTTGCAATTTCAATTTGGAGTCGTTAAAGATGCATTCCCAGACTAAAGTCTGGGAACAATCAAAATTTAACTGATTAGCGGAATTCCCCATCCGTCTACACGGTGGGGATGGATAGCGCGGCTGTTGGAACTCCCCGATCCAACAGCCAATTAGCTTTGCCTTCCACCTAGAATATTTATTTACTGATTTAAGTTTTTCGTAGTAAGATAGAGACATGAAACACGCAGTCAAGGTACGAATTTACCCTAACGATGAGCAGCAAGTAGCGCTATCAAAAGCATTCGGCTGTGCCCGTTGGTTTTGGAATAATTCGTTAGCCATGACCAATCAACTTTATAAACAAACTGGTAAAGGGCTATCCCAGCAAGGGAGAAACGACCGTCTACCTGCTCTCAAAAAAGAGTTTGGATGGTTGGCTGAACCTTATAGCCAAGTGTTGCAATCGGTGTCGCTAAACTTGTCTAGAGCGTTTATCAATTTCTTTGAGCGACGGGATAAGGAATGAAAATTTAATAACACAAGCTATAAACAAATGAGTGATTGCAAAGGATGTAACATTTCATTTTGTGGTCAAAACTCATCCTTATTCGATGTTCACCTTCTTTGTTTCCCTAATAATTGGTTAGTTAATCTCGTTCATTTTGTTCAGGTAAATCTATGTATTACTCGTCTGAAATTACTGCTCAGATGCGGAAAATTTATCAATGTCTATCTGAAAAAGATCGACGAAGATATGCAGCAATAGAAGCCCAAAAACTTGGTTATGGTGGAATTAGTTACATATCCCGAATTTTGGCAGCAGACAGAAATACAATAGCCAAAGGCATTAAGGAATTAAATAGTGAATCAGAGACTACTTTTGAGCGACACAGAATTCGTCAAAAAGGAGGAGGAAGAAAAACTAGCGAGTCTCTGATACCTGGCTTGAATGAAAGTTTTTTAGAAGTGTTAAAACATTATACGGCAGGCAGCCCAATGGATGAGAAAATTAAATGGACTAATCTCACTCAAGAAGAAATAGTTGAAGATCTGAAAGTTCATGGCATAACAGTCAGCGTAACGGTTGTCAAAAAGTTATTAAAAAAGCACGGATATGTGAAACGTCAAGATCAAAAAAAACAAACAACAGAAATAACAAAGAATCGTAACGAACAATTTGAGAATCTTGCCAGAATCACTGAATAGTATGAGTTATAGGGAAATTCTATCATTAGCATGGATACCAAAAAAAAGGAATTTATTGGAGACTTATATCGTTCAGGAACTCTGTATACTACCGAAACAGTTACCACACTTGACCATGACTTTTTTAGTTTGGCTGAGGGCAAAATAGTACCTCATGGAATTTATGATGTGCAACATAATCGAGGATATTTAAGCTTAGGTATCAGTAAAGATACGAGTGAATTTGCTTGTGAATCGATTAAATCATGGTGGATCAATTACGGGATCTATCTCTACCCTCAAGCAAATTCAATCTTGATTAAATGCGATGGAGGTGGCAGTAACAATTCTAATTATTATATCTTTAAATCGGATTTACAAAAATTAGTCAATGAACTAAATATAGGAATCAGAATAGCACATTGTCCTCCCTATACATTGGAGTATAATCCAATTGAGCATCGCTTATTTCCTCATGTAACGAGAGCTTGTCAAGGAGTGATTTTTACTTCTGTTGAGTTGGTCAAAGAGCTCATGAAAAAAACCACACAAAAACCGGACTTTCTGTGCTGGTAAATGTGCTTGATAAAATTTATAAAACTGGTAGAAAAGTAGCAGATGGATTTAAGAGTACAATGAAAATTATTTTTGATGAATATTTGCCAAAATGGAATTACCGTGCTGTTCCGACAAATGAGTAGATAATGAAGTTATTAAATTTTCATTCCTTAGTAATTTAGAATTCAATATGCTTCAGTTAGCGGTTGTCGCTAGTAGGGGAGCATCTCTGTTTTGCATTTATTTATTAGACCTCCTGCGAAAGTATTTTATCGATCCTTTAACAGTAGCCATTTCAGCCATTATTAACTAATAATAAAAGATTGGCCAGACATACTGGTAATTATCGGTTCTGTCGATTAGGTGAGGACTTTCGCAGGAGGTCTATTATTATAGTGCTGTCCTCGCTCGCGTATTGTATGATACGCGAGCGAGGACAGCGCTCAAAGAAAAAATACTTTTTACAAAAATGAGATGCTCCCATCGCTAGCGAGGAAAGAAGCAATCGAGCGTATCTGTTTTTCAGTCTTGTTTTGCCGATGGGACTGTCCGATCATAACTGTATTGATTTAGAATTACTGTATTATGTGAAAAATAGGAATTTAAGATATGACGGATAGAAGTGCTTTGCTCACCAGAATTACTCAAACACCTGGTAAATGTGGTGGCCGCCCCTGTATTCGCGGTATGAGAATTCGCTTTCTTCGATATTTTGGAAACTCTGGCAGACAATGTAACCCCTAGCGAGATTCTAGCTGACTTTCCGGATTTGGAACCCGAAGACATTCAAGCGTGTCTGCTTTTTGCATCTCTGGGCATTGATTTCCCCAGGATAGCAGTATGATTTTTTGGTTGAATGCTCAATTGCCTCCGAGTTTGGCGAAATGGTTAACCGAAAAATTCGGTGTGAGAACTGTTACACGGCAATATATAGCAATCCTAAACCATTTGCATAATTCTTGTAGGGGCAATCCGCCCCCTACTCCCCGTGGTTGCCCAATCCCTCGGAGGGCGGGCACTCTTGGCACCGCCCCTACATATCTGCATGAATGATTTAGGATCGCTATATGAGATTGCAAGATGTTCAATATTTTGAAATATTTAATAGATTAAATCAATCAATTTAGATGATTAAATGCTTAATCGCGATCGCGATCAATTTGGATACCATTGTTTCATTAGTCATTAGTTAACATTGAGACATTAATGACTAATAGCGTTCGCGAGCGGGGACGCTCGCACTAATGACTAATGACCAATGAATAATTAATCTAAAAATCCCATTAAGGTCGAGCTGTCGTCAATGTCGTTGGAAGCAATTGGTCGGTTGCCTCCCATGGTGGAGTAAACTTCATCAATGTGCAGAGTGCTGATGGCAATAGGGCGCGCACCGGACATACTGAACATTTCGCTGACTTGCATGGCGCTGGAACCGATCGGGCGTCTGCCGAGTGTAGCCACCACTTCAAAGTCGCTGGCTTCGATCGGGCGATTGCCTACAATGCCGTAGGTTTCGCTGATGTGCAGGGTGCTAGCACCGATCGGGCGATTCCCCGAGATCGAGACTGTCTCGCTGATGGTAAAATCGTTTGGGCCGACGGGGCGGTTGTCATGTAGGAGTTGCGGCTGATAAAGTTGAATGCCCGCTGATTTGGCTTCGCTGGCGGGTGGTAGGGCCTTGGTAGTGCCTTTGCCGCCGCGGGGGCTCGCTTTGACTTTGTCTTTGGGTGTGAGAGCCATAATTTTTTTTCCTTGCTGATTACTGGGTTCGGACAACTGCTTTTCTGGGCTTTCTGCTTTCTATTTGAACCGATAATTAAAATAATATTATAAAGTTTAACTATTTTCTTAACGAAATTGCAGAATGTCTGCATTTTTGTTAAAATTTATCGGTAATAGCGACATTTTCCTATGGTAACTGCGGCAGCATCTTTTCAATTGCAAGCGCCCTTCGATCCCACGGGCGACCAACCGCTAGCGATCGCCCAACTCGTCAAAGGCATCCAAGCGGGCGATCGATTTCAAACCTTACTCGGTGCCACAGGTACGGGCAAAACCTTCACCATTGCCTCGGCGATCGAAAAAATCGGTAGACCCACCTTAGTCTTAGCGCACAACAAAACCCTGGCCGCTCAACTGTGCAACGAACTCCGCAATTTTTTCCCCAACAATGCAGTCGAATACTTTGTCAGTTATTACGACTACTACCAACCTGAAGCATACATCGCCGTTAGCGATACTTTTATTGAAAAAACCGCAGCAATTAACGATGAGATCGATATGCTGCGACACTCCGCCACGCGATCGCTCTTTGAACGCCGCGACGTAATTGTCGTAGCATCAATTAGCTGCATCTACGGTTTGGGAATGCCCGCAGAATACCTGAAAGCTGCTATCCCTTTGCAAGTAGGAATGGAAGTCAACCAGCGACAAATATTGCGAGATTTAGTCAACGTCCAATACAGCCGCAACGACATAGATTTAGGCAGAGGCAAATTTCGCGTCAAAGGCGATGTTGTAGAAATCGGCCCCGCCTACGAAGATAGAGTTATTCGCGTCGAATTCTTCGGCGACGAAATTGATGCGATTCGCTACGTTGACCCGGTGACTGGTAAAATAATCCAAAGTACCACGGCTTTAAATATTTATCCGGCGCGCCACTTTGTGACTGCTGATGATAAATTAGAGGCAGCTTGCCAAGGAATAGAACTGGAATTAGAAGACAGGCTGCTAGCATTTGAAAAAGAAGGGAAACTATTAGAAGCGCAGCGGATAGAACAGCGCACCCGCTACGATTTGGAAATGCTGCGGGAAGTAGGTTACTGTAACGGAGTAGAGAATTATTCGCGACATTTAGCAGGTAGAAATGCCGGAGAACCGCCCGAATGTTTGATTGATTATTTTCCGAAAGATTGGATGTTGGTAGTAGATGAATCCCACGTGACTGTGCCGCAAATTCGGGGGATGTACAACGGCGACCAAGCGCGGAAAAAAGTATTGATCGAACACGGTTTTCGTTTGCCCAGCGCCGCAGACAACCGCCCTTTGAAGGCAGAGGAATTCTGGGCAAAAGAGAATCAGTGCATCTTTGTTTCTGCGACTCCTGGGAATTGGGAAATGGAAATCTCGGAAGGCAGAGTTGCCGAGCAAGTAATTCGCCCTACGGGAGTAGTCGATCCGACAATTTTTGTGCGCCCGACGGAAGGACAAATTGACGATTTGTTGGGGGAAATTAAGGAGAGAGTCACTCGGGACGAGCGAGTTTTGGTGACGACTTTGACGAAGCGGATGGCGGAGGATTTAACGGAATATTTGCAAGAAAGGGCGATTAGAGTCAGGTATTTACACTCGGAAATTCAGTCGATTCAACGCATCGAAATTATCCAAGATTTGCAGGATGGCAAGTTTGATGTGTTGATTGGCGTTAACTTGTTGCGGGAAGGTTTGGATTTGCCGGAAGTGTCGCTGGTGGTGATTTTGGATGCGGATAAGGAGGGGTTTTTGCGATCGGAACGTTCTTTGATTCAAACGATTGGGCGGGCGGCGCGCCACGTGCAGGGACAGGCTATTTTGTACGCTGATAATTTGACTGATAGCATGGTTAAGGCGATCGACGAAACGGATCGGCGCCGAGGGATTCAGCTAGCGTACAATAAGATGCACGGGATTACGCCACAGCCGATCGCGAAAAAGCGATCGACTAATGCGATTCTGGCGTTTTTGGATGTGTCGCGCAAGCTGAACTCCCAGCAGTTGGAGGAGGTTTACGAGCAGGTAGATGAGCTATCTTTAGACGAGATTCCTCAGTTAATCGGGCGGTTGGAGACGCAGATGAAGGCGGCGGCGAAGAAACTGGAGTATGAGGAGGCGGGTAAATTGCGCGATCGAATTAAGCATTTGCGTGATAAGCTGTTAGGTCATTAGATATCGACCATATTTACCGTGGAACAGGCATCTTGCCTGTTCAAAATAAGTATATTAAACCCGGCGGTTGAAACCGCGTCTACACAAACAAAACCCGCCTTCGCGGGTTGAAGAATGAAGAAAAATGGGGGGTTCTAGAAACCGGGTTTTTTCGCAAAATACTTCGTTGCGGCGAGTAAATTCGCTAAAAACCCGGTTTCTTTGTCGGAGTGCATCAGTCCTGGGAAAAACAGCAAAAAGCATTAAACCCGGCGGTTGAAACCGCGTCTACACGAACAAAACCCGCTGTAAGGCGGGTTGAAGAATGGGCGGAGATTGTGCGATCGCATTAAGTATCTGCGCGATAAACTGTTAGGTTATTAAGGAATAATTGAAAAACTGAATAGAGCTTTCAGTCCATCTGCGATCGGCTGATACTCTTTTGCGGTTAAACTGCCAAGATACCGCAATACTCGCCGGATATCTACAGCGCGTACTTGATCCAGCAATACTATCGAGTCGGCCGTTAGATTTCCCACTCCAGCCTGAAGACTTGGGTATAAAATTGGATTTTGTGCAGTCCAATCTCCTGATTGTCTGGTAATCGGCACAACAATCACCAGCTCAAAACGGATCGTACCTGTGTTGCTTGGCCTCCCCACTACTACAGCAGGGCGTATTCCTTGCTGTTCGTGCAGTGCAGGCGTTTGAGGAGGGAAATCAACCAGTAAAATATCGCGAATGGTGAATCTATTAGCCACGCTTATTGTTATACCCTTTCGTCTTCAAGAATAACGGCACCTACTCCCGGTATATAACGCACGGGTTGACCAAGTTTCATCGGGTCTACATCTCCCCAATCATAGGGAGGAATTTCATTATCGACGAGGTAAAGTTGGCGCCAAGGCGATTTTACCAATGCTTCCTCGGAAATGTCAGGAAAAAATATTAGCACTTCTGCGATGCCAACTGGAAAACCATTGAGTTTGCTCAAGCCATCTATAATAGCGGCTAAGACGGATAACTCTAGATGAGTGAGCTTTTCTGCTTTTTCGATCAGTTGGTATATAGTTTCGGGATGGAGTGTTTCGCCCACAGCTTCGACTAAGTTTTCGGGGGTGAAACCTCGACATTTCAAGTATTCGGCTAGTTGTAAGCGAATTGTACTCATAGGTTTAGTTGAGAAAGATTTTAGGATGAATGGCGATCGCCCTTTACCATTGTCCTATTTTTTCGATGGAAAGGGCGATCGTACTTTCTATGAGATTTCTAGTCTTTGGGCTGATTCCCGATCGGATAATTATTTATCCGAAAGCTAATCATCAGAGAGGTTACATAGCTATTGAGCTTGTCCAAACTCAGCTATGAAAGCGTAAATTTGATCATTACTCAGCCGGCGAAAGTCTGGCGGGTTAACTATGCCCCTGCTTTTGACTACCAGTTGGGCTTTGGCAATCAGTTCAAGCTTTTCGGGATTCAAGTCATCTATTGTGTGCGGTTTCTGTGATTGAACATTTGGAGCAAGCTCAGAAACCCTACGGAGTATCTCCAAGCCATCAGGATGATCGAGAACCTTTTCGAGTAGCGATCGCGCATGATTTTGTGGTATCATGGTTTTGAATTTATTAAAGGACATCATGAATCTTTAGAACGGCTTGATACAGGTCAGTGCAGCCGCTTCAAGATTCACTATTAAACCACAACGCCCATGACTTGCAGGTCAGTGGGCGTTATTACTATTTTTAACCGTTTTCCTGCTACTTGTCAAGTCTTTTTGCAATATTTATTCAGCAAAAATCAGGGAGTGAAACTGAGTGTTGTCGCGGGGAGTATCCTAATAGTATCCTATTATTGCGAGCAGTATATGATACTTTTTTAGTACAACACAGTAATACTTTTTTAGTACAACACAGTAATACTTTTTTAGCACAACACAGTAATACTTTTTTAGCACAACACAGTAATACTTTTTTAGCACAACACAGTAATACTTTTTTAGCACAACACAGTAATACTTTTTTAGCACAACACATTAATACTTTTTTAGCACAACACAGTAATACTTTTTTAGCACAACACATTAATACTTTTTTAGTACAACACATTAATACTTTTTTAGCACAACACATTAATACGAAAATAGGATTAATCTTTAAAATACTAAAAAAAGTTAATTTTATTTGCGATCGCCCCTACCGTTCACTATCCAAGTCAACAAGCAATTTAGGAGACAGCAATGAGCAAATTTGAGTGATTCGATGTAGTGAGTTTAACCAAACCCATCGCGATCGCCGATCGCCCAAAACACCACCAAAACCAACTACTTGCTCAACACCGCAGCATCCGTACTGCTAGCAAAAGCCGGACGAATCAACTCCTCCTTCTCGAACAGCGTGATGTAACCCTCATCTACAGTTAGCTGCATCACTTCCTGATTTCCAAAAGTGGAAATTTATGTAAGGTAAATCAGGACTTATGCACTCCGCCAAAGAAACCGGGTTTTTACGAGTCTTCGGGCCCGAAGCAAGTATTTTTCACAAAAACCCGGTTTCTCGGCCCCGATGCGTAAGTCCTGACCCTCTTTATTCTTGAGTCCGCGAAGGCGGACTTTGTATGTGTAGAAGCGGTTTCAACCGCCGATTCACTTATCCTCACCGCAATTTAACCAACAAAGGTAAATGATCCGAACCAATATTTGAACCGATCGCCCTTTCGACAGTTCTAAGTGACTTAGTGTGTAAACAATGGTCGATCGCAATCCTGAACAAAGAAGGTAAACTCGCAGGCCAGCTTGTTTGCAGGCCAAAACCCAATTGAGAATTAATTAAATTACCATCAACCGTAAACTGACGAAATCGACCACTCCAAGGAGTAGAATTCAAATCGCCGATCGCAATTACCGCTCTTTTTTGTCCTTCCTGCTGATTCACGCTCCACTTAGCAACCTCATCAAATTCTATCTTTTGAAACTCCGAAGCACCCTTACTATTAGTACCGCGAGCCGTTGATGTACTCAGAATCGCTATTTCTTTGCCTTCCCGGCGGACAATCACTTCAATCATCGGCCGTGGCGAATAGGAAGGCATATACAAGATTTGAGATGTGACTATTTCAATGTTCGGCGCAGCAGATATTGGCACTAGCATCGCCACACCAAGCGAATTGTCTAAAGGCAATGCTGTATGTAATTTATAATTGGTTAAGTCAGACTTTAACTTGTTTAGCGATGTGGGAGTAACTTCTTGCAAAAAAATCAGATCGACTTTTTGGCTGCTGACGTACTCGATCGCACGAGCATATTCGAAATTGTGGCGATCGAGGTTAGCATGGAAAATAGTTAAAGGAATAGAATTTGAGGAAACTGGCAAGTTGGGATGAAAAAAGAGTGGTAGAATCGCCACTAAATTGAGTGCGAACGGTACACCGAACAGAAAACTCCATTTTTGTCGATAAATCCCACCCACAATCAGAGCGATCGCCAATATTAAGCAATATTGAAGACGAGGATGGTCGAGGACTTCAAAAATCCAGAATTTAGTTCCAAATAAACCTAAGATTGTAGCTATTGCGACAAATAATGCTAATAAATTGAGTAACAGTATTGTGGTTCCGATCGCCAGATTTTCCATTTTCATTAAGTTATTGGTTATTTTGTCAGACATCGATCTAATTATGGATTCGAGATAATTTAATATCGATATTAGAGTATTTAACTATTAGGCAATGAGGTGAAAATATCAAAAAATCCTATTCGATCGCACTTACGGCTTTTTCAGCCGACGCTGCGAGCTATTTTTTGTAAAGAAACCTTAATTTTACAACCATTTTTACCTATTGCTGCTATGGTAATGCCAAGCCAGGGAACTACTAAAATAATAATTACCCTCGGATTTGATAAAGAATTTAGTCCGCTGTTCATATTACCCAAAAATTTTAGACTATGAAACCGCACTTATTAATCATGACTTTAGGGGCGATCGCACTTTTTGGCCAGCCCAGTTGCTCAACAAACACCAGTAACTCCACGGCGACAACGGTTCCGATAACAGCAGCTTCAACCTCAGCATCCCTCAAAATCGGTGGTTCAAGCAGCACAGTAGGTGTCATTCAGACGCTAGCTAGTAATTACGAATCCACCTCCCAAAACACCAAAATCACTCAGTTAGAGCCGGGACAATCTGAAACAGTCATTGCAGGAGTCAAACAACAACTTATTGATATTGGTGCAATTTCTAAAACATTAAAGCCCGAGGAAAATGATGGCACATTAGAGTTTCGTGAAGTCGCCCACGATGCCCTTCTCGTTGCTACTCATCCCAGCGTCACAGGGGTAAAAAACCTGACCACTAAAGACCTCAAAGCCATTTACAGCGGCACCTTGAGCAACTGGAAGGAACTGGGCGGGCCCGATGCTAAGATTGTGGTACTCGATCGCCCAGAAGATGAATCAGCCAAGCGCCTCCTCCGCAAACACTATCTCGGAAAAGATTTGAAAAGTTCACCGCAAGCAGTGGTATTACGAAAAGAAGGAGAATTAATCGAGGCGATTCAAAGCACTCCCTACAGCATCGGTACTTTTTCCCTGGCTTACGCCATTTCCCATAAACTACCCGTAAACCGTCTTACTCTCAACAATGTTGAGCCTACAGCCGAAAATGTCAAAGCAGGCAAATATCAAATGGTACGCCCGATCGAAATTCTCTGGCATAAAAATGCTTCGGAGTCTACTCAAGGACTGATTAAATATATTTTTAGCCCGTCAGGAACCACTGCTTTGGAGAAGTCTGGGTTTGTTGTTAGTAAATAGCATCAACTTGAGCTGCGAACCTAGTGTCAGCTTACTGATGAGTTGACAATTTTCTCGATCCTTCTCTATCCAGCTTTGTTAAGAGGGGACTAGACGATCGATTCCCCCTTTTTAAGAAATATTTACTGGTATCGAGAGTGCACGGTAAGCTAGATTTATTAAACAACTCGACGTTTAAATTGACACTACATCGTTTTAGCTACACTCAATCCTAGGTTGAAGTAGATATGTTACAGGGCTTCAGATATGTGCGACTCCCAATCTCAGTCAAGCTGTTGTCTCCTTTGTTGGTGGCATTTCTTAGCCTGTGGACGGTTGGAACCCTGGGTTTTGGTTATTTTGCCAGAAAGAACTTAGAACAAACGGCGCAAAAGGAGATAGAAGATAGGGCTACTTTACTCCAACAAGATCTGAAGCAAAAGCAAGAATTGCTCTACTTAAAAGCTCGTTGGGTGAGCGAGGACAGGAATGTAATCAGGGCCGTTGCTGCGGGCGATCGCCCTTTATTGCTCCGTACCATGTTACCAATCCAGGCATCCTTAAAACTGGATTTGATCAGAATCGTAGACACAAATGGTGAACTCTTAGTATCTTCGCAGCAGGGAGCACTTACACAAGCAATATTAGAAGATACTGCCATCAATCGTGCCGCTCGTGCTGGACTAAATTTATCGGGCATTTTGCTGGCAGAAAAAGGCGCTGCACCCTCCCTGGTAGGATTGATCTCGATCAAATCCTCCACACAAATTTTGGCTGGCTTGGTTGTGGGGAGTGCGATTGACGACGCACTACTTCAGCAAATGCGCGGTAACACATCAATGCACTTGGTTGCCTTCGGGGGCGATCGCATAACTGCTTCTACATTACAGCTTAATCGCGATCGCCCTTGGGAAGCTCCCCAGCCAGAGTCTGTGCCTGTACTGACAAAGATAGCAGGCAAAAACTACTTGATTAAAACGATCGGGCTACCAGGATTCGATCGGGCAACTCTCAAAATCGCCATACTCAAGTCTGTCACAGAAACCGAACAAGCAGAACAACGATTGTGGTTTGTGGTGGGTGGCTTTGGGCTGCTAGGAAGTTTCCTGGTGACGGGGGTAACAGTTTGGGGGTTTCGCATCACGCAATCTCTCAGTCGCCGGATTCAAAGCCTGACTCAAGCAACTCAGCAGTTAGCCCAAGGCGACTTAACCACTCGCATTCGGGTAAACAACGAAGATGAAGTAGGGATTCTGGCAGAATCATTTAACATCATGGCAGAAGAACTTACAAATCGCGATCGACAACTAAGCCAACAAATGCAGCAATTAGAAAGCACCCTGAAAGAATTGCATCGTACCCAGAGTCAGATGGTGCAGAGTGAAAAAATGTCAGCACTAGGACAAATGGTAGCAGGCGTAGCCCATGAAATCAACAATCCAGTTAGCTTTATTCACGGCAACATCACATACGTCAATCAATATACACAAGAACTGCTGCGATTGCTCAATTCATATCAACAGCACTATCCGAACCCTCCCCAATCGCTGCAAACAGAACTAGATGATGTGGATCTAAATTTTCTGAGTGAAGATCTCACCAAGGTACTGCATTCGATGCAAGTAGGCTCCGATCGCATTCGGGAAATTGTAATTTCGCTCCGCAATTTTGCTCGCCTGGATCAAGCAGAATTAAAGTTTGTCAATCTGCATGAAGGGATTGATAACACATTAATGATTTTGCAACACCGCATCAAAGCGACAGCACAACACCCAACCATTGAGATCGTAAAACAATATGGCGATTTGCCGCAGGTAGAATGCTATGCAGGACAACTCAACCAAGTATTTATGAATCTGCTAGTAAATGCGATTGACGCCTTGGAGGAGAGCAATCGAGGGTGCAGTTTCGATCGGATTGCCACCAACCCAAACACTATCTGCATTACTACTTCTCAGCCTGAACCCAACCAAGTGCAGATAGTGTTTGCCGATAATGGTGCAGGTATTCCAGAGAATGTGCGATCGCGGCTATTTGACCCTTTCTTCACCACCAAGCCAGTGGGAAAGGGAACCGGGTTAGGCTTATCTATCAGCTATCAGATAATTGCTGAAAAGCATGGCGGAAAATTATGGTGCGATGCTGCACCAAACCAAGGCACAAAATTTATCATAGAGCTGCCAATATCTGGTCATCATTAAGTTATAAAACTAAAGATTTAGGTTCGTAGTGAGGACTTTAGTCCGCATCAATCAAGCTAAGTTAGACAACTAAAGATTTAGGTTCGTAGTGAGGACTTTAGTCCGCATCAATCAAGCTAAGTTATAAAACTAAAGATTTAGGTTTGTAGTGAGGACTTTAGTCCGCATCAATCAAGCTAAGTTAGACAACTAAAGATTTAGGTTTGTAGTGAGGACTTTAGTCCGCATCAATCAAGCTAAGTTAGACAAACAAAAATTTAGGTTTGTAGTGAGGACTTTAGTCCGCATCAATCAAGCTAAGTTAGACAAACAAAAATTTAGGTTTGTAGTGAGGACTTTAGTCCGCATCAATCAAGCTAAGTTAGACAACTAAAGATTTAGGTTCGTAGTGAGAACTTTAGTCCGCATCAATCAAGCTAAGTTAGACAAACAAAAATTTAGGTTCGTAGTGAGGACTTTAGTCCGCATCAATCAAGCTAAGTTAGACAAACAAAAATTTAGGTTCGTAGTGAGGACTTTAGTCCGCATCAATCAAGCTAAGTTAGACAAACAAAAATTTAGGTTCGTAGTGAGGACTTTAGTCCGCATCAATCAAGCTAAGTTATAAAACTAAAGATTTAGGTTTGTAGTGAGGACTTTAGTCCGCATCAAATCAAGCTAAGTTAGACAAACAAAAATTTAGGTTTGTAGTGAGGACTTTAGTCCGCATCCATTAGGGTTGACTTAAATCCGAACGATCGAACCAATCTTAGTATCGTGATTACAGCAAAAATGATATGAGTTAACCTTAACAAAAACGGTTCGTATTGCCATTCATTTTGTGTTCTGGCTGCGGACTGAAGTCCGCACTACGAACCTTACTTGTATCGTATCTTGTTGGGGCGGATTTAGCTAAAAATCTCCGATCGAAACCAGTTGATTAGTGCAAAACCCGCCATATCCGCTCAACCCAACCTACTAATAACGATTACGGCGTGGGATTGGGATAATTCGCGTGTACCGAATTGATTTCTGCTAAGATATCTCGATCGAGAGTCACCTCCAAACTGCTAAGATTTTCCTCAAGTTGTGCGATCGACGTTGCACCGATAATTGTGCTAGTTACGAACCAACGCGATCGCACATAAGCCAAAGCCATTTGCGCCGGACTCAAACCGTGCTTTTGAGCAATCTCAACATAGGCTTTCACGGCATCGTTAAGATTAGTTTTATCGTAACGTTGACCGAATCCTGCGAATAAAGACAGTCGGGAATTTTCCGGGATTCCATTTAGATACTTACCCGTTAAAAGTCCGAAACCCAAAGGACTGTAAGCCATCAATCCCACATTTTTAAATCTGCAAGTTTCCGCCAAATTTATATGAAAAGTCCGATTGCTCAAACTAAAAGCATTCTGAATCGAAACAACCTTCGGCAAATCGTGTTTTTCGGCTAATTCGCAAAACTCGCCAACTCCCCAAGGCGTTTCGTTACTCAAACCCAAATAGCGGATTTTGCCAGCTTTAATCAAGCCAGCAAATACCTCTAACTGTTCCAAAATTGGTACAGTTTCGTGTTCTTGGGCGATGTCGTAATCCGGCGCACCAAATAGCGGTACATAGCGATCGGGCCAGTGGATCTGATAGAGGTCGATGTAGTCTGTTTGCAGGCGTTTCAGGCTGTAGTTCAGGGCTTTTTCGACATTTGGGCGATCGATCTGATTTTTCCCTTCCCGAATCCACTTCAATCGAGTGCTTCTCCCCGCCACTTTAGTCGCTATAATGACTTTATCCCGCTGCTGTCGCGCCAACCATTCGCCGATATATTCCTCCGTTTTGCCCTGAGTTTCGGGTTTTCCCGGCACCGGATACATTTCTGCGGTATCGATAAAGTTGATGCCTCTATCAATGGCAAAATCGAGCTGTTGAGCCGCTTCTGCAACCGTATTCTGCTGGCCGTAAGTCATCGTACCTAAACAAATTTCAGATACTAATAAATCGCTGTCGCCTAGTTTTTTGTATTCCATGATTTCAATTGCCGAAAAATTATCTAATTCTATCTTACCCAAAAAAGATGACTCGATTTACAAGACAGCAAAAAAGTGCGATCGCCTTTCTCTCTTAATTCCTCTGCGCTCTCTGCGCCCTCTGCGGTTAAAAAAAATTAAAAAATATCTGCACTTAAATGTTAATATAAATAATTCGTATTCCTCAAATGTATGAGCAGTCGCCAGCCAAAAGTTCCATTTGTAAACCTTTACCTGCAACACCAACCAATCGAATCTCAAATAGCAGCAACACTAGGAAAAATTATCCAGCACGGAGACTTTATTTTAGGTGAAGCACTGGCAGAATTTGAAACAGCATTTGCAGCAGCTTCTGGAGTACAATACGGCGTAGGAGTGGCCTGTGGAACTGATGCGATCGCCCTCGGACTCCAAGCTTGTGGCATTAATGCGGGCGACGAAATCATCCTCCCAGCCAACACATTTATCGCTACCATAATTGGTGTGATTCAAGCCAAAGCAGTACCTATTCTGGTAGATTGTGACCCGGAAACCGCCCTGATTGACCTCACAGCAGCCGAAACAGCGATCGGCTCAAAAACTAAAGCAATTATCCCGGTACACCTCTACGGTCAAATGGTATCGCCTAGGGAAGTTTTAGATTTTGCTAGCCGCCACAATTTAATGATATTTGAAGATGCAGCACAAGCCCATTTAGCAGAAAGAGAAGGATACCGTGCAGGTTCCTTTGGGAAAGCAGCAGCATTCAGCTTTTATCCCAGCAAAAACCTCGGCTGTTTTGGCGATGGTGGGATGTTAATTACTAACGATGCAGAAATCGCACAAAAAATGCGAACTCTCCGCAATTACGGAGCACCCAGCAAATATTTGCACGCGGAAATCGGCACCAACAGCCGCCTCGATAATTTGCAAGCCGCCGTGCTCAACCTGAAATTGCCTTACTTGGAAAAATGGAATCGCGATCGCACCGACGCCGCTCAATACTACAATACTCTACTAGAACCCCTGAAACCCAAAGGCATTGTACCGATCGCCAATCACAGCGGCACAGGTCACATTTATCACCTCTACGTAATCCAGATTACTGACAAAAGCCCGTTAGCGAAGCCCTCAAAGAGGATCGCCCGCAACACCCTTCAGGAATATCTTACCCGAGAAGGAATCCAAACAGGCATCCACTATCCCGTACCTTGCCACCTGCAACCAGCCTACCAAAACTTAGGCAATCCGGGCGACTTCCCCCACACAGAAACCCTGTGCGAACAAATTTTATCCTTGCCAATGTATCCCGGATTGAGCCATACTCAGATTGAGCAAGTTGTAAGGGCGATCGAACGAAGAGTTGACAGTTGACAGTTGACAGTTGACAGTTGACAGTTGACAGTTGACAGAAGGAAGAGTTGACAGAAGAAATAGGCAATACTGAAGAAAGACGCAATACTCTAGATGGAAGAAGACATACACAGTAAACTGTTTCGCGATCGGTAATTTACCTTTAATTAAGTTAATTTACTTAATTGTTTATAAAAGTTATGGTGAGGATATTGCAAGCCATAAGGTAGAGATATCAAAGCGTTGGAGTTGGGAATTAACAAATCTTTAACTCACCGTTCACAATCGCTTTCGCGTTGCGAATCCAGCGCGGCCATGTCAAAACTTCTCAAACCATGCAAATCCAGCGCCGAATTCGCATTGTTCTCAAGCGATACCTCATGGGAGAAGGTATCACGGTACTCCTAGTGCTGCTTTACGCCCCCCTGCTAGTACACTGGTACGACGGCTGGTTCAACAAAAGCATCAGCATCGAACACGAATATTTCAGCCACGGAATAATTGGTTTACCCTACGCCGCTTATATTGCTTGGACAAACCGAAACTGCTGGCGGCGCTTAGGTGACTCGCCACATCCTTTGGGAAGCTTTTTGCTGTTAATAGCAACACTTTTTTATCTGAGTCGCTTAAGCGATTTGGTGAATTTATCTCTACCACTAATGCTAGCCAGTATTTGCTTGTCTTTAAAAGGATTTTCCGGCTTAAAATTGCAAGCAATGCCGCTGTTGTTCGTATTTTTTGCCTCGCCAAATCACATTCCTTACCTCATAGAACCCTACGCCTTGCCGTTACAGCACTTCATTGCTCAAGTATCAGGCTGGATCTTAATTAAGGTCGGTCTGAACGTGAGAATCGAAGAAATTTATCTGTACGTAAACGATCGCATTGTCGAAGTTGCCCCCCACTGTGCAGGCTTAAAAATGCTGTTTACCAGTCTTTATGTCAGCTTAATTTTGATGGATTGGACGGGAGTTTGGAGTTCCCAAAAAAGAAGTATTTTGTTTTTAGTAGCCACATCTATCATTAGCATCACTTCCAACATTCTCCGCAACACTTTGCTGACTTACTTTCACGGAACCGACAGAGAGAGACTTTTTGCTTGGTTGCACGCCGGATGGGGCGGAGACTTGTATTCTGCTTGTATACTAGGCTTATTGGTACTTCTCATCAACGGGATGGAAAAGTATTTCCCAAGCCAGCCTGCCGATTAATGAAACAAATGATTTCAGCACGGAAACTACTGCGGCGCTACCAAATATCTAAAATTGTGGTACTGGTGTTTTTGCTGGTACTGGTTGCAGGAGTAGCAATTCCCGGCTACGCGACGGGAAGGTGGCCTTGGACAAATCCGCCAACAGTTACAAACCTCAAGCAGTTAAAAAGTTTGCGCCAACACGGGATAACACTTCCTGACTGGGAGGTGATCCGCATCCAGAATAACCTTCAAATTGGCGGGCACAGATGGTTATTTGAAGAAATTAAAAATCATGAAACAATTGCCATTTTATTGCTAATGCCTCAAAATTCCTCCAAAAGCCAGCCGCAAGTAGAATGGCTAGATATCGATGGATTTCACCGGTGGCAAACAGATTCTCATCGCACTTTGAGGTTTACAGTTAAATTAGCGCCAACATCCGAAAAGCCCTCACCTACTATCGAGACGAGGTTTTTCCGAAGCTGGACTTCTCAACAAACTTTTGCTGTCGTGCAGTGGTACGCTTGGCCTAATGGGGGTTCTCCAGCAACCAGCCGCTGGTTTTGGGAAGATAGCATTGCGAGGCTGTCGAACCGCCGCGCCTCTTGGGTTGCTGTCACTATCATCGTTCCCATCCAACCGCAGGGCGATATTAAGATAGTTGAACCGCTGCTGGAATCTCTGGGGCAAAGTGTTCAGACTCAATTAATGGCAGAAGTTTTCTGAGTTTAATCAAGAGGGCGATTGAAATCGCTTCTATACAAACAAAGACCGCCTCCGCGGGCTAGAAGAATCAAGAGGAAAAATTAAACGGATTTGGTATCAAGAGTAGATATTTTTAGTTGAGAATTGCGGAGATGAAACTTGAAAAACAGCGAAATATTCAATATATTACAATACAGTTAACTTAAGAACAATCTGACTGGCAAATAATGCCTGTATTGCCGAGAAAATGGCGAGGTGAAATTCGTCAAAAAGCGTTAAGTTAACCCTATTGCAATATATTACCCTTTTTTATCTCAAAATGCCGAATAAATTCACAATTAGAAATCGCGTCGCTTTTTCCTTGGCTGGCCTGTATTCAAGTGCTTGGACTCTATCTTTCGCTGCTGTATTGTGGGGCTTTAACGGCAAAGTTTTTTCAGAAACGGCTTTAGCCCAATCTGTTGTTCCTAGTTCTGAGCGACTCGTGCCGCCACAGCCACTGCGCGTACCGCCACCGCCACCTGCTAATTTCAACCGGGAAATTAACCCAGCTTTTCGGAATCGGCCGTACCGCCTGGGCCCGGGAGACCAGATTTCCGTTCAAGTTCAGCGCTTCCCAGAGCTAAATTTTACGGGTGCAATCAGCCCTGAAGGGGTAATTGTACTGCCGCTAATCGGCACAGTAAATGTGCGCGGCCTTACCGTCGAAGAAGCACAGCAGCGCCTCCGCGAGCGGTTCACGCAATTTATCAAAAATCCTCAAGTTTCGGCTGCTTTGCTCGTTCAGCGCCCGGTAGTGGTGACGGTGACGGGGGAAGTTGCTAGGCCTGGTTTTTATCCGCTGCAAACTCCGCAGCTTCCGGCGGCCTTGGCTGCTGCTGCTGGGACGACTCCAACGGCCCAATTGCGGGCGGTGAGGGTGCGGCGGACTTTGCCGGGTGGTGCTGTGGCTGAGCAAGTTGTTGATATTTTGACGCCGCTGCAAACTGGTATTGCTCCGCCGGATTTGCGTTTGGAAGATGGAGATGCGATCGTCGTACCGTATAAACAGGTTACACCCGATCGCAAGTCCGATCGAGATTTAGCATCCAGATACAGCCTAGCCGCCGCCGCTGTCCCCGTTCAAATCACTGTCACCGGAGAAGTCAGCAAACCTGGTTTTTACACGCTTCCGGCGGGTTCAGGTCGAATTTCCGCCGCTTTGACGATTGCGGGGGGAGTCACGGGAAAAGCGGATTTACGAGCGGTGCGAGTGCGACGGACTCTGGTGGATGGCTCCTCGGTAGAGCAACCCCTCGACCTCTACACCCCCTTAGCAAAGGCTAACGATTTGTTCGATTTTCCCTTGGCCTCGGGAGATGTGATTGTCATCCCAGAATTGGACGCTAGTATCAAAAACCTAGACTACGACAAAGCTTTGGTGGCGCGCTCTACGCTAATTAAGCCCAGGATCTACGTTCGAGTTTTGAGTTACGCTAGTGGTAGTTTGACCTCGTTTTACCTAGAAAATGGCAGCAAGTTTTTGGATGCTATCAACAACTTGCCTGTGAATCTGGCTGATTTGCGGAAAATGGCCTTGATTCGGTTCGACCAAAAGCAAGGTAGAGCAATCAACCGCAAGATAGATGCAAAAGCTGCTTTGGAGGGCAATGTTTCTCAGAACCCGATGCTGGAAGATAATGATGTGATTGTGATTGGTCGGAATCTGGTAGAGCGTATTGGTTATGTTCTCAATACTTTTACTCGACCATTCCGGGATACTTTGGGATTTATTCTGTTTTTCGATCAGTTGAGAAATGGGGTAAACAATTTGTTTGGGCCATCCAATAATAATAACAATAACAATAGGTAGTCATTGGTTATTAGTTATTAGTTATTAGTCATTAGTGCTGTCCCCCCCCGAGCGAACGTTATTAGTCATTAGTTAACTGTTATGGATAGGCAGTTTAGGAGCATTTCTGTTTTGCATTTACAGTGCGAGCTTAAGAACTCGCGTATTCTACAACTCGCGAGCGGGGACAGCACTATAATAAAAAAATGCTTTTTGCAAAACTGAGATGCTCCCAGCAGTTTTGTACTCGCAAACTCGCTTATATCTAAAAAGATTGTTAGCTAAACCCGCCCATACAACATACTAGAGCGGTTCTCAAAAAAATGAGCGATGCCCGATGCCCTCTTTGCCCCATGCCCGATGCCATCTTTTTGACAAAGGCTATAGTTTTTTTGCTATCACAAAAAATTAACGGGAAGCGGGAAGCTCAGTCTATGAAAGAGATGAGAGGAAAGCGACGCGGGGGATTTTAATCCCCAATGAATCTTTCTTGATTTTTAACAATTGACATGGTAGAAGCAGTGTAAAATTATTAAGATAGGAGGTAAAAAATAAATGTTGTTAAGTTACAAGTACAAGTTACGCCCAAACAATCAACAATCAGAGAAATTATCTGGTTGGTTGAATATGTTGCGAGCGACGTATAACTGGTGCTTGCGTGACCGTATGGATGGTTGGTATCAGCAATTTCTTTGCGGTACTTACTGTGATTTAAAAACCCAAACAGAAATTATGCCTTTAACTTGTAGTTTAGTTAAAGGAACTCAGCTTGAAAACCCCTGGAAAGATGGCGGTGGTAAAGCCAAGAAAGAAGGCGAAAAAGACAAATCGCCAAAAAGGTCAGCATCGTTAATGCAAGACGCTAACTTAATCAATCTCAAAACCAGTCGCCCTTGGTATCAAGACATTGATTGTGATGTTTTACAATCAATTCCAGCTAGAGTTAACGAGGCATTTAACAAATTCTTCAAAGGTGCGGGCTTCCCTAAATTCAAGCGTAGCCATTATTTTAAATCCTTCGCATATAAGCCAGGAAGGGTGAAAATTAAGGGAAGTAAAATTTACTTACCTAAAATCGGATGGATGCGGTTTTTTAACTCCCGTAATATCCCGAATGGGTTTGATATTAGAACGGTGACAATTAGGCAAAAAGCAGATGGTTGGTATGTTTCTGTGAGAATCGAAGACAAAGCTATACCAGATTTTTCAATAATTCCTGACAGTGAAATTAAATCAATCATTGGCTGCGATATGGGATTAACTAAACTGGTTTACTTGTCTAATGGTGAAACAATCGACAACCCAAGGTTTTCTACTAACAAGCATATAAAACGCTTAATGAAAGTTAGGCAAAGACGAGTTAATAGGAAGCAAAAGGGGAGTAAGAACCGCAGAAAAGCACAAAACAAAGTAACTACCTTACATCATAAGATTCAACAAAAACGCGAAGCTTATCAGTGGTGGGTTGCGAAAAAGATTGTAGGTCTAGCTGATGGTGTCGCAGTTGAAAACTTGCAAGTTAAAAATATGATGAAGCGGTGTAAACCAGTCTCTTCTGAAACTGGTAGATTTCTACCAAATAATCAATCAGCTAAACGAGGTTTAAATCGTTCAATCGCTGATGCAAGCTGGTATGGATTAACTCAAAAGCTTGAATATGTGGCTGTAAAGTCAGGCAAGAAATTATATAGAGTCAATCCCCAATACACCAGCCAAACTTGCAGCAAGTGCAAGCACATCGATAAAGTAAGTCGCAATGGTGAAAAGTTTATTTGCACCAACTGTGGACATATCGACGATGCCAACATTCAAGCTGCGAGAAACGTCAGAATTAAAGCAATAGAGTCCTACGGGTTAACTATTGTTAGAAAAACTAGAATTAGAGCGAAAACGGTACGGCGGGACTCGTCGAAACCAGTACAACTAAGCATCTTTGATGTGAACTTGTATGAACGCCTGGTAGATAATAAGCCGCCCCAAAAAGGCAAACGGCTTGTGACCGGGAACCCACAGTACAAGCAATTGTCTCTTTGGGATGGTTGAGAAAGTAATTTCTTAAGAATCTCAGCGGCTTTAGCCCTGAGAGTTTCAACTACTTAGTTAGGATTTATCGTTAGCAATTATTCAATTCTTCAATCTAAAATAGTTATGACTTTATCAGTTGTCAAACGTTATTTGATTGCTTTTGACCAATACAAGTGGGTGGGACTAGCCACTCTCGCGGTGACTGTGGGCGTGTCCGGAGTAGTTGCCGTGCAGCCAACTCAGGCGCCGGTTTACGTTGCTAAAGGTGCGCTGGCCTACGGCAAACCGAGCGTGATTTTTTCATCAACCACTACCAAGATTCAACAGGAAGGACAAGAAATAACTAAAGATCAGTTGCTCAATCAAGAGGTCATCGAAGCAGCCGCAACAGAACTCATTAAAGCAGAAAACAAATTAAATAAACAAGCAGCAAAAATAAATTCAGAAGAATGGAACGAAAAAGTAAAAATATTGACTAAAAAGCTGAAAGACGGCGTGGAACTCAAGATGCCGACTAAGAGTAATGACCCCAGTGCTTTGATTCAAGTATCGTACAAAAATGCCGATCCCCTAAAAGCTGAAAAGCGAGCAGAGGCTTTGATGAAAGAAATGGTGATTTACAGCGAAAATTCCAATACTTCCAGCGTCCGAAAAACGATCGCTCAAATTAACCAACGCTTGCCGAAAGTAACTCAGGAACTCAGAGAGGTGGAAGCAAAACTTGAATCCTACGAAAAACGAGAAGAAACTTCTATTTTAGCAGTTCAGAGCGGTACATTGCCGCAAGCGATTATCGCCACCGAACAGCAGCAGCGGCAACTCCGGGTGCAGTTGGGAGCAATAGTAGCTCAAATTAAAAGCTTGCAGGAACGCTTGGGATTGAATGGAGAGCAAGCTTACGTGGCTCAAGCACTGTCTGCCGATCCAATTATTGCACAACTGCGAGTGCAACTGTTTTCGATCGAATCTCAGCTCAAAATTCTACGCAGCGACTTGCAGGAGGAACACCCGAAAATTGTGGAATTGCTCAAACAAAAACAAGCTTTTGAGCAGCAGTTACAGCAGCGACAATCGGAGGTGCTCGGGGGTAACGGGGTGGCTGCTCCGCTCAGAAGTGCCGATCGAATTCGGATAGACTCTTCTTTAGACCCGGCGAGACAGCAGCTAGCTCAAAGTTTGATTGCTTTACAAACGCAGCGGGATGTGGTGCAAGAACAACTCAAAGGAGTAGAGAACACTGAACGACAATTGCGCCAGGAATACGCGAAAATCCCCAACAAGCAGTTAGAACAAGCGCGGTTAGCCCAGCAAGTGGCGCTGAAAAAAGCTCTCTACGATAAGATGCAGGCGGCTTTGGTAGATGCTGAGGCGGCGAGAGCTGAGACAACGGGGAGTTTGACAATCGCCCAGCGTCCCAAAATTGATGACGTTCCGCCAAACAAGAAAGGTTTGCCGGTGATGCTGGCGGTGGGCGGATTTGTGGGATTGCTGCTGGGCGGCGGGTTGATATTTTTGTTGGGAATGCTCAACGGGAAGTTTTACAGTTGGGAAGAAGTGCGGGCGGCTTTGGTGGAAAAAGAGGTGCCAATACTGGCAGTTTTGCCTGAAGTGACGGTGTTTGATTCCTATGGAGAGGAGATGCCGCTGGCTTTGGAACCCAATTCGCCTTATTTGGAGTTTTACGAGCGGTTGCGGACTAATTTACGCCGAATTGGCGAAAAACCTGTGAAGGTGGTGTTGCTGACTTCGGCGGCGCCGTTGGAGGGAAAGAGTTTTAGTGCTTACAATTTGGCAATTGCGTCGGCTCGATCGGGTAAACGGACTTTGTTAATTGAAGCAGATTTGCGATCGGGTTCTAATGTGGAATCTTTGAAAATAGCTGCGGATCCTCTGGCGGCGGTGGAACCTTTGCACTATTACGGCAATATGAGCGAGTGCGTTTTGTTGGTTCCAGAGGTAGAGAACCTGTATGTCGTGCCGAGTCCGGGCAGTTTGCGGCAGGCTTCGGCGGTACTGGAATCGAGCGAAATGCGGAGGTTGTTTGAGGATGTTCGCAATCGCTTTGATTTTGTAGTGGTGGATTCTCCGGCGTTAAGCGAGTGCAACGACGCACTGACGCTGGAACCCTATACGGACGGTATAATTTTGGTGGCGCGGGCTGGTTATACTCTCGCTAGTATGTTGTCTGAGGCTGCGGATCAGTTGGTGGAATCTGATGATGATGATTCGCACAAATCGGGGCCGCGGCTGTTGGGGGCGATTATTAATGGTGCTGATATTGCGGTGAAGTACCGCAATGATATTGAGGAATTCGAGTTGCCTTTGAGTGCTGTGAGCGATGGAGCAATAGAAGTGCGATCGAGGCAATTACCGCAGCAGTCTAAGTCAAAAAACAAAGCTATTAATAATAGTAAATTCAACTAATGTACGCCACTGGATTAGACTTGAATTGCATTCGGGAGCATCTCAGTTTTGCATTTGTTGTGCTGTCCCCGATCGCGATTATTATACAGCTCCCGAGCGATGACAGCATTGTAAAAAAAATGTTTTTTGCAGTTTGAAATTGCGATCGAGAGAGGCACGTAGTTGCGCTCGATCGCTCTTTAAAAAAGAGGTACGTAGTTGCGCTTGGGCGCTCTTGGCCGGCAGGTACGTAGTTGCGCTTGGGCGCTCTTGGCCGGCAGGTACGTAGTTGCGCTTGGGCGCTCTTGGCCGGCAGGTACGTAGTTGAGTTAGCTAGAGGGCTAAAGCCCAACTACATACCGTAGAGGCACGTAGTTGGGCTTGGGCGCTCTTTAAAAAAGAGCTATGTAGTTGAGTTAGCTAGAGGGCTAAAGCCCAACTACATACCCTATGAGCGCTCTTTAAACAAGAGCTATGTAGTTGAGTTAGCTAGAGGGCTAAAGCCCAACTACATACCCTTGATTAAAACCCACTAACGCCAATTGCTAGTCAAAAGACCTACTTAGCAAATTGGTTGTTGGCGACCAAACCAGGATTAAGCTTCGGATCTGTGAGTGAATTCAACCAGCTAGCGGCGACACCGAAGTTGGAGACTGAGTTGGAATTAATCCCGACATTAGAGGCTCCGATTCCGCCACCCAATAGCTCGTCGGCGATAGATTTGTTTACCAAATCTGCTGTTCCCTGCGCCGGAGCCCCAGGCAAGCTGGAAGTCTTTCGCAGGCCACCGTTGAGTAGCTCGTCGTTTGTCAAAGTCAGACTGCTTGCCTGTCTATTCCCAAATACAACGTCATTGTCTACGATCGTCATAACGGCCGTACTTTGGGTTCCAATCGTGGCGCCTGTCGGGTTAACCAAACTTAAATTGACAGTTTCGTCAAGCGGAAAGAAAAGACCATCCGGGAAAAGGTCATCGATAATGGGAATGGCGATCGTTTTGGGTGCTAAATCCCCAGTGGCAAAATTGACAGCGATCAAACCATTGGTGTAATCAATGCCGGCTGTAGCAGTACCATCGGTCAAGTTGATGAAAGCTGACGCTGCACCAGCACTACTGCCTGTACGGGTGACTGTCACTTCTGCCACGGGCGTTCCATCTTCGTTGACACTGAAGAAGGGGGCGCTAAATTGCAGGGTGCTGTCATTGTCTACGATCGTCGTAACGGCTGTACTTTGGGTGCCAATGGCGGCATTGCCTGTCGGGTTAACCAAACTTAAATTGAGAGTTTCGTTTGGCTCCACCAAAGTGTCATCGATAATAGGAAGATTCACGACTTTGGGTGCAGAATCCCCAGCGGCAAAATTGACAGAGATCGGAGTATTGGTGTAGTCACCAGGGGCGATCGCAGTTCCATTACTGAGGTTCACAGTAGCTGAAACTGCGTCAACATTACTGCCAGTGCGAGTGACTGTCACGGCTGCAACCGGTACGCCATCTTCTCTGATCCTGAAGGTAGGGGCGCTAAATTGCAGGGTGCTGTCGTTGTCAATGATGTCGAAAGTAGCGGTACCTTGCGTGCCAATGGTGGCATTGCCTGTCGGGCTACCCAAAGTTAAGGTGAGATTTTCGGTAGGCTCTACCAAGGTGTCGTTGACAATAGGAATGGTGAGTGTTTTGGGTATGCTGTCCCCAGCGCCAAAATTGACCAAGATGGGAGTATTGCCGTAGTCACCAGGGGCTGTAGCAGTTCCATCGCCCAAGCTGACGGTGGCTGAGACTGCACCGGTACTAACACCAGTACGAGTAACTGTCACGACTGCAACGGGTGTTCCATCTTCATTGGCGCTAAAGGTAGGGGAACTAAATTGCAGGCTGCTGTCATTGTCTGCAATGTCCAAAATGGCGGTACCTTGGGTGCCAATCGTGGCATTGCCTGTCGGGTTAACCAAACTTAAATTGACTGTTTCGTTACCCTCCACCAAGGTGTCGTTGACGATCGGAATATCCACTGTCTTGGGTGTGTTGTCCCCATCAGCAAAATTGACAACGATCGGAGTACCGGTGTAGTCAGCAGGGGTTGTAGCAGTACCATCGGCCAAGTTGACGCTGGCTGAGACTGCACCGACATTGCTGCCAGTGCGAGTGACTGTCACGGCTGCGATCGGTACGCCATCTTCTCGAACCCTGAAGGTAGGAGCGCTAAATTGCAGGGTGCTGTCATTGTCTAAGATGTTCAAAGTGGCGGTACTTTGGGTGCCAATGGTGGCATTGCCTGTCGGGCCAACCAAACTTAAATTGACTGTTTCGGTACCCTCTACCAAAGCGTCGTTGATAATCGGAATATTGATGACTTTGGGTGTCGTATCCCCAGCGGCAAAATTGACAGGAATCGGAGTACCGGTGTAATCACCAGGGGCGATCGCAGTACCGCTGGTCAAATTCACGTTGGCTGAGACTGCACCGGCGCTGCTGCCAGTTCGAGTAACTGTCACGGCTGCAACGGGCGTTCCATCTTCGTTGACGCCAAAGGTAGGGGAACTAAATTGCAGGCTGCTGTCATTGTCTACGATGTTGACAGTGGCTGTGCTTTGGGTGCCAATGGTGGTATTGCCTGTCGGGCTACCCAAAGTTAAACGGACAGTTTCGTTACCTTCTACCAGAGTGTCGTTGACGATCGGAATATTGACCGTTTTGGGCGTGTTGTCCCCAGCAGCAAAATTGACAGCGATCGGAGTATTGGCGTAGTCACCAGGGGCTGTAGCAGTTCCATCGGCCAAGCTGACGGTGGCTGACACAGCACCAGCACTACTGCCAGTACGAGTTACGGTTACGGTTGTGATGGGGGTTCCATCTTCGTTGACACTGAAGCTGGAGCCACTGAATTGCAGGCTGCTGTCATTGTCTAGAATGTTCAAACTGGCGGTACCTTGCGTTCCAATCGTCGCACCGCCTGTCGGGTTAACCAAACTTAAGTTGACAGTTTCGGTACCCTCTACCAAGGTGTCGTTGACGATCGGAATATTGATCGTCTTGGGTGCAGAATCGCCAGCACCAAAATTGACCAGGATGGGACTATTGTTGTAATCAGCAGGGGCTGTAGCACTACCGTTGGCTAGGTTCACAGTAGCTGAAACTGCGGCGGTACTGCTGCCAGTACGAGTGACTGTCACGGCTGCGCTCGTCGTCCCATCTTCGTTGACACTAAAGGTAGGAGCACTAAATTGCAGGCTGCTCGCAGGGAGAGTGTCATTGTCTATGATGTCGAAAGTGGCTGTACTTTGCGTCCCGATTGTTGCATTGCCTGTCGGGCTGCCCAAAGTTAAGCGGATATTTTCGGTACCCTCTACCAAGGTGTCATCGACGATCGGAATATTGACGACTTTGGGTGCAGAATCCCCAGTGGCAAAATTGACCGAGATCGGAGTATTGGCGTAGTCACCAGGGGCTGTAGCAGTTCCATCGGCCAAGCTGACAGTGGCTGAGACTGCACCAGAGGCTACACCTGTGCGAGTGACTGTCACTGCTGCAATGGGCGTTCCATTTTCGTTGGTACTGAAGACAGGAGCACTAAATTGCAGGCTGCTGTCATTGTCTGCGATGTCCAAACGGGCGGTACCTTGCGTTCCAATCGTCGCACCACCTGTCGGGTTTGCCAAACTTAAATTGACTGTTTCGGTAGCTTCGACCAAAGTATCGTTGACGATCGGAATATTGACGACTTTGGGTGTGGAGTCGCCAGCAGCAAAATTCACCAGGATGGGACTATTGTTGTAGTCAGCAGGGGCTGTAGCAGTGCCATTGGTCAAGTTGAGGCTGGCTGAAACTGCTGCGGTACTGCTACCAGTGCGAGTGACTGTCACGGCTGCGATCGGTACGCCATCTTCTCTAACCCTAAAGGTAGGAGCACTAAATTGCAGGGTGCTCGCAGGGAGAGTGTCATTGTCCACTATGCTCAAACTGGCAGTGCCTTGCGTCCCAATCGTTGCACCGCCTGTCGGGTTTGCCAAAGTTAAGTTGACAGTTTCGGTACCTTCCACCAAGGTGTCATCGACAATGGGAATGGTGATAGTCTTGGGTGCTGTGTCCCCAGCGGCAAAATTGACAGGGATGGCAGTATTGTTGTAGTCACCAGGGGCCGTAGCAGTACCATTGGTCAAGTTGACTGTGGCGGAGACTGCGGCGGTACTGCTGCCAGTACGAGTGACGGTTACGGCTGCAACGGCCGTGCCATTTTCGTTGACACTAAAGGTAGGAGCACTAAATTGCAGGGTGCTCGCAGGGAGAGTGTCATTGTCTATGATTCTCAAACTGGCAGTGCCTTGCGTCCCAATCGTTGCACCACCTGTCGGGTTTGCCAAAGTTAAGTTGACAGTTTCGGTAGACTCCACCAAGGTGTCATCGACAATGGGAACGGTGATAGTCTTGGGTGCTGTGTCCCCAGCGGCAAAATTGACAACGATCGGAGTACCAGTGTAATCACCAGGGGCTGTAGCAGTACCATTAGTCAAGTTGACTGTGGCGGAGACTGCGCCCTCGCTACCACCCGTGCGCGTCACGGTTACGGCTGCAACCGCTGTCCCGTTTTCGTTGACGCTGAAGGTTGGGGCACTAAACTGAAGGCTAGGCTGATTTGCCGTGCCTTGATAGTCAATCTTCCGCACCAGGTAGTCGGAACTATCGTCTTTGAAAGAGCTGGCGGTGTAGGCAGCGGTGGGGCTATCGTAGGGTTTGGCGGAGAACCGCAGTTCGTCAAAAGCAGTGTTGGTGAGAGGCTTGGCTTCTATCTTGAATTGGAAACTGCCATCGGTGCGATCGCCAGTGAAAGTCACTCCATCTGCACCCGCAGTAATCGCTTTTGGAGCGATCGGAGCGTTGAGACGAGTGATCGTAAAATTGCTGGCTGGTACCAGAGTCCCATTATTAAAGATTTGTAGCAAACCAACTTCATTACCTTGATCGCCAACTCCTGGGCTAGTTTTGATACCCAAGGTGCTAAGGTCGATCGTGGCGCTAGTGATATCTTGGTTATCTGCCCATTTCAGCTTCAGCGCCTGAGATTGATTTGTGTTGGGATTATAGTTGATTTCCGCTCTAATTTTAGTGATGTCGGTGAACCAACCATCATAGGACGATGAAACACCAATACCAGGGCTACTGCCATAACTCAACCAGCTTTTAGGATTTTCATTAGTTGGTAAGGTGAGATTGGCGATCGCTTGAGGATTGAGGTAATCAGTTTCCACGCCATCAAAAGCTAACCCAGACAGTTTGATACCTTGATTCTGGGCAGCAGTCGGCCATTTTGTAATTAGGTCATTGACGCTGGTGAAATTAGTGGTTTGACCCAAAGAACCATTCAATGGAGTAGGCATAGCTTCTCTTTTGATAGTAATTAACGATTAGAAGTGACAGAAAACAACCAGAGGCTTAAGCTTTTTTGATAGTTATCGGTCATGCTAAGCAGTGTTTCATCGTCAATTACTGCGATCCGGATAAATGTCAGATAAATTTTTCAGCCATGCAAATAATGGGTTTTCCACATACGTAGGGTAGAGTTTAAATAATTGTCAAGATACGTAAATTTACGTATAATAATTATCAAAATATGTGAAGTCGTAGTTAGATGGCAGCGGTGTTCTCTCTGCACTCTCAAGGTGAATACCGTTGGATTAAAGTTTTTTATCATTGCGAGGAACAAATTATTTGTAGGGTGCGTCAAAGTAAAGATAGTACCCAAAAAATATCGAAAATCTCACAGCGACGCACACCCGCGACAATATTTGAGCCAACAAACCCAAAAATTGTTTAGTAGCAATACTTTTAAAAATTGCTATTAAAATATGAGGTACGTTGTTGGGCTTCAGCCCTTCTTGACATAAGTGGTGATATAAGCTGTCAGTCATACCTCATCTTTTTGAGAAAGGCTATAGGCTACTAATCCATAAAATCCCCTATCTGACACCCCGTGCAAACCAGCACCGCATCAACTCAACTTGGAAACAATAACCATCACCAACTTCCTCAATCAACTCCCGTTGCAGAAGCAAACCGACAGCATCATAACCATTAGGAAACTCTTGCAAAATAGTTTCCCGGCTCACGATTCCCCCTTCCCCTTGTGCTGCCAAAAACTGCAAAATAGCTAATCCCACCGGATCTACTTGATTGTTTTGAATATCAGCAAAAAAGAAACTGCCGACACTCAAAGCTGCTGATATTGCTGCTTCCACATCGGCTAAATTTGCCAGTCGGCGGATAGATGGATCTTGCTCGTTTTTGAGGGCAACAATTTCAGCGCAGAGGAGTTGTATTAGGAAAGGGTGACAGCGGGTGAGTTGCAAAACTCGATCGCTCGCATCCGCTTCGTAACGCAGGGTAAAATCTTCGACGGGTTGCTCAATTAGTTGACGCGCTTCCGGTTGTTTCAGGTAGCTGATATGAACGACTTGGACATTGATTAAATAGCTAGCCCAACGCTGAAATTCTTCGATCGTATGAGAGCCAGCTAGCATCACTTTGAAGCGAGTGCGATGTTGAATCAGGTGACGCAACATTCCCAGAACATCTTGCTCGTCGAAACGTCCTTTTCTGATGGCATCATCTAGCGCCTCGAATTCATCTAAGGCAAGCAGAGCAATATTTTCTTGTAGCGCTGCTTCTACTTTGTCCAGCCATTCATCAAAGCGAGTGAAAGGGTCATCTTGCAGTGTTTCGCGATCGAGAGATGGGAGAGTTAACGCGCTTTGGCGCTTCGCTGAGTTTGTCATACTCCTAGCGATATTGTAGAGAAAACCAGCAGAATCACTTGCTGATGAAACTGGACCTTGCAAGTCTACAAACATGGGAATGATATTGCTGGGTAGCAAGCGTCCCAGGTTATTGAGTAGGGAAGTTTTGCCCATTCGTCGCTGACCGTAGAGTAGCAAAGGAGGGCGGCGACGGTCTAGAATTAATTGCTCGATGCGCGTGCCGATATCAGTACGTCCGGCGAAGATTTCTTGCTGTTCTGTAAGGGGTACGCCGAGGATATAAGGGTTGTCGATTTGTATCGGCTCAATAAGTAGGGGTAGCAGTTAATCTGGCTGCCAAGACAATCCCAAGGGATAAAGAGCAGATTTGGAGCGAATAATAGTGGACAGAGAGGGAATAACTCCAAGTTGAGAAATTCG
>NZ_JAHREU010000074.1:0-34554 GCF_020883145.1 Microcoleus sp. CAWBG27 | reverse complement strand
TGGACTACTGGGTGATGTTGAGTCACCGAGATAATTGAGTATTTCTACTCATTTTTGTCTCGGATGATTCACTTTTCCCCCCTCAATCCCCCTATGTGCCAGTTGGGGGTGCGGAATGTGGGTTGTAGATGTTGAGCCTCTATTTCTGTGGCGAGTATGTTGAGGTTGCTCAAAGCATCAATGCTGATAGTGGCGATCGGACCTAAATCTTCCAGCCCTGCGATCGTGACTATCTTTTCAAAACTTGTGTAGTAGCACGTTATCCAGTCGCCGCACTGATGGTAGCGACGTAGCAAACCTGCCCTGACGGCGTCGCATAGCATTTTCCTGATATGACCCTTGCTGCGATCGAGGATTCGGCTGGCGGCTAACAGGGTGAAGCTTCCGGCACCGCTTCCCTTGTTTTGGCCGCCGTGCTTCTGGCGCGAGTTGTCGAAGCGGCGAGCCAGCAGCCAAATTGCTAGCGGGCGGCGAAAATGTTGATAAAGTCTCGCTGGAAAACGTACCAGATCTAGTTCGTCTTCCCCCTGGTATTCTGGTCTCCAGTTCTCGCACAACGCCAGCAGCCACTCTGGTGCTTGAACGGTTGACACCTCCAGTGGCGATCGCACCCAGTAATAAGGCTTCCCCGTCTGTGGGTGTATTGATGGTGGTAAAACACTCTGGGTGCCGAGCCATCTAAATTCCAAGCATTCCTCTTTGCCGTCGGAGTCGATCTCACCGGTAAGTATTTTTAGATTGCGGAGGCGGTGCCAACTGGTCTCTGGCACCAGAAATAACGCTCTTTCGTCACTTTCATGAGAGTAAATTCTCGAAGACACGACAGCAAAGGATCTCTTCCCAAATGCTCCTAACGCCAGCAAGGTGTTAGAAAATCGTTCCACAAAGCCATACCACATTAGCATTATCAAATTATGGTCAGATTTTTCCTTTCTTAGAGTGATGAAAGAGCGTTATGTAGTGCATCTATAATTTTTTCTGTATTTTCTCTGGCTTGATTTAATAGTCCTAAGTCCGTCGGATATTTAATATCTGCTGGCGCGCAGGTTGCATCTAATATTAATTTTCCTTGATTTTTGGGTTCACTTCTTTCTGATGATTCTTTTTCTACTTCCTCTCCTTGTACTTGGGTCTGGTCTTTGACCATTTTTTCATTGATTTTATTGACTAGGTTGATTCCTATTCTTTTCCTAAAATGAACTAACATGGATGAGTCGAATGGTGATTCATTACTATAGCCACTCAGACCTAGAAAGTATTGTAGGTATGGGTTTTCTCTTATTTGTTCTACTGTTTCGGCATCGCTAGTTCCCAATCTTTCTTTGATTATTAATGCTCCTAATGCCATACGAAACGATTTGGCGGGGGCTCCTGTTGAACAGGTGAAATTTTGGGCATATTCTTCTTCAAAATCTGACCACGGAATTATTTTTGCCATGATTACCCAACGATTATTCTTTGACAATTGTCCCTCGTGCAAGTAGGTCAAAGTTGGAAGGTTCTTTTGGGTTTGGGTCAAGTTTTCGGTACATGGACGAAAGTGATGCTGTGCATGGCTTTTGACTAATTTTACCTCATAGTCTTACACATTGTTAGTGCCGAATGCGAGTCAAAGCCTTTTCAGGCAAGGGTTTTAGGCTTATTCAGCAAGCCCTATATAGGTCTGTCATAGAAACCAGTATCCACAAAGGTTTTGGATTTTAAACTTATTTTTTTCATACCATGATTAAGCAACGCCAAAATTTCTAACAAACTATAAACGCCAAAAAACCGCTGCTTCTAGATTGGAACCCTACGACAGCGGTCTTTGGTACTAAACCCGCCTTGGAGGGCGGAGCTTTTAAATTCATGAATTCATCATATCCCAACGGGAAAATTTCTGCATCCGTAAATTCAATTTTCATCAACCCCAAACACCTCACCGAGTGGATGGAAGGTTCAGCCGTATCAGAAGCGATCGCCCGTCTCAACATCGAATCGCTAGCGGGCAAAGAACTCAACGAACGCATCCAACCCAAAGAACCAGTCAAAACAGGTGGCTGGTGGTGTCGTGGCGTGAACTGGCGAACAGGGTCAAGAATGGGGAATCGCTACGGACAAGCCAAACCAGATAGACCTCACCAGCCAGAAGGACAAAAGCCACGCAAGTACCTCACAGCCTCGGGGATGGAACCTGACGCGATACTTCTAGCCATGCCAGATAAGGATTACTGGCTCAAGACTCGCAACGACACCAGCGTTCCCCGGCACTGGACAGAAGGGGTAAAAAAAGCTGGAGCGGGATTGAGCATAGCTTTGGCGGTAATTGCGCTTACAGGCGTTTGGAATTGGGGAAAAGACGGTCAGTTAGCAAAAGAGGTCAGCGACTGGGCACAACCTGGAACCATTCACTACATAGACTTTGACTCGGATTTTGCCGAGAACCCATCTTGCCGTGCAGCCATTTTGAAATTTGGCCGCTTGCTGATTGAGCACGGGTGTGAAGTCCACATAACGGTTTGGGACAAGCAGTTCAAAGGCATGGATGACTTTATCAAAGCTAACGGGGCAGAAGCATTCAAGGAAGCTGTCGCGAACGCGCTAACTCTAGAGGAATGGGAGCGACAGCTTAAAAAAAGTGATCGCAAATCCGACACCGCAACTCCATCAGAAAAAATTGTCAGCCATCCAAAATTTGAGACCCCTGGCGTTGAAAATCTGAAGTCAGAAATTGACGAGCTGCTTAGCGAAGACTTGAAGCGCTCGCAACTCCAAATCAAAATCACTGGTCTAGCCCAAAAATATCGGATTCCCAGCTCTGATATTTTGAAAATCTACCGCGACAGGGAACAGGAACTAGAACAAGAAGCCGACGAAGAAGATGTAGTTACCGAGGTTGCGCGCTTATTATCTATCCAGAAGTCTCAAATTCGACTGGGCGAGGTTTTGCCTCCTAAATTGGCTGCCCCAATAGAAGAGTTAGCGGCGCGGTTAAACCTCCGGCCAGAGTGCTACTTGACAGCCCTACTTACTCAAGTATCCAGTTTGTTCAAGGTAGGAACAGAAGTATTGCTGTACCGTGGCTCCGACTACCGTTGCACCCCCAATTACTTCGCCGGCATCGTTGCAGAAAGCTCTCAGAAAAAATCACCAATTATGCGAGCCATTATCGATCGTCCGATGAAATCCTTGCGAGATAAAGCACGCAGCCAATACGAGAAGGCGTATGCAGAATATGAATCTGAGCTTGCAGCATGGAAAAGTGCCAAAGGAGATGATAAAGGTATTGCTCCAAAGCCACCGCGACAGAAGCTTTACTCATTTTCAAAGACCACCGGGGAGGGCATTCTATACCAAGTTGCCGAGCATCCAGACCAAGCTTTGATGTACCGCTGTGACGAACTTGCAGGTTTGTTCAAGTCTGCAAATCAATACCGTGGGGGCAAAGGTTCAGACGATGAGGACTTACTGGAATTTTGGAATGGCACGGGCAGCACTGTCCTGCGCGCTTCTGGTGTCAAAGCTGACTTAGACGGGCTTTTATTGAGTGTTTTTGGAACTATCCAGCCGGACGTACTCGCAACATTACTCAAGGATTGCTCCGACTCAAACGGTAAATTTGCTCGATTTGACTTTGTGTTTCAACCGCTAGCGGCCTCCAAGCTGTCCGAGGAAGATACCGGAAGCTTGGACATTGCGCCGATGCTCTCCGACCTGTACGCAAAAATTGACAGGCTGCCTGCCCTGAACTTGGAGCTAGACAGAGACGCGAAAAAATTATTTGTGGCTTTCTATAACGCCATTGAAGAGCAGCGGGTAGCCGAGCCTATGCAAGGATTGCGGGCAATGCTAGGCAAAATGCCTGAAAAAGTGGGCAAGATGGCCGCCATCATTCATACGTTGCGCTGTGTATTCACTGGCAGTCCTGTCGTGGCAAACATTCCCAAAAGCGCGGTAGAAGCTGCTATCAAATTTGTCAAATTTAGCTCTGACCAAATTGCCAGTCTTTACGCAGAGTTTTCCGATCGCAATGCGCTAGCCCCTAACCTGACCAAACTTATCCTACTGGCTGAGAGAAAAGGCGGGACGCTTTCAGCCCGAGAAGCTCAACGCACTTTTACATCTGGACACAAGGCTGTATCGGTTCAGCAAGTCCGAGAATGGTTTGCCGAACTTGAGTCAATGAATTTCGGGCAAGTAGCAGTAGTCAAAAAAACTGTTTCTTTTACTTTGACCACGCTGACAGTACCGACAATAGTCTCAAATACAGATAGGGAAAGGGTTGAGGTATCCGACAGTAGCGCTGACAGTCTACCGACATTTCCGACAGTAAATGAATCAACTGTCGGTAACTGTCGGAACAGTGTCGGCAATGTTGTCCGACAGTTAGAACCTTTAGCTAGAGAGGGTTTGATGACTACTGTCGGAAGTGTCGGAAACAATTGCACATCTTCTGAAAAATCAGAGGGTTTATTGCTGAGTTCTCTATCTACAAATCCCCTGAAGCCGGCCTCCAGGCCAAAAGAACCGAGGACTTTTGAGGTAGGTGATCGGGTGGTAGTTAAGGATGTCGGGGGCGTCTACCAAGGAGCGCGAGGTAAGGTTGTGAACAATATCTATTGCCTCGCCTCTGGTGACACTCATTTGGTCAAGTTCGATAAGCCTGTTAGAGGTATTCATCAAGGCGAGTTTGAACCTTCCGACTTGATGAAGCTGTAACCCCATAGCCCATCCCCCTTAGCTGGGGGATTTTTGTGTCTACAAGTTTTGTCTACAATGTGTTGACAGCGTAGACAGTCCCTACTATTGTATACAAATAACGTATACAGGTGTCTACAATGAGTCAAAGTCAAGTTGTATCGTTCAGAGCCTCTGGTCACTTCCTGAACTGGATAGAAGCTCAAAGACTAGGGCGTCGGTTCAGTAGAATATCTTGACAAAACCAACTAAAAATGATATGTGAATTGAAAAGCCTGTTAAATTCTGAAAATTAGGAAGAAGGAAGAAACCTTATGCGCCCTCCCTTATGGCATCCTCCAATCGAACTCTCAGAAACAGAAGCGTTGATTATCAAACGGATTAAACGAGCCAAGTTATTCACGTTTCTTCGACTGAACCGTTCATTCATATTTAATGATGAGTTTCAACAAGAACTTGCTACAATCTTTAAAGACAGCACAGTAGGTCAGGGTCCAGTTCCTCCTGCACAAATTGCTCTGGCAATTATTTTGCAAGCCTACTTAGGCATTTCTGATAATGAAGTAATTGAAGAAATGCTCATGGATCAACGTTGGCAGTTAGTTCTCGATTGTCTCAATTGTGAAACTCCCCCTTTTAGCAAAGCCACTTTGGTGAGATTCAGAAATCGCTTAATTAAAAAAGAACTAGACCAACGTTTAATTGACCGCACCGTAGAAATTGCCAAACAAAAAGGTGGATTTGGCTCATGTCAACTCAAAGCGGCTTTAGATTCTTCCCCGTTATGGGGAGCCGGTAAAGTCGAAGATACATATAATCTCTTGGGTCATGCTTTACGTAAGGCGGTGAGTATGATAGCTGCTGTGCAGGGGCGGGAGCCAGCAGAAATTGCCCTGGAAGCAGGTGCGCCAATTCTCAATAGTTCCAGCTTAAAAACGGCTTTAGATTAAAACTGGGATAACCCAGTAGAGCGTCAAAATGCACTCTTAATTATCCTAAACAGCTTAAATTCCGTATAAGAATGGATGAAAAGCAGGCCGGAACGTAATGAGTTTGAACTAGCCCAAGAGACTCTGGATGTTGCCCGAGTTATTGAATCCCAAAATCTGACTTTCGACTCACAAGGAGTTCCGAGTTTAAGTAAAGGGGGCGCCAAAGATCGTCGCATTTCTATTGAAGACCCAGATATGCGACATGGGCGTAAAAGCCGCTCTAAAAAAATAGATGGATATAAACGCCATGTTCTTAAAGATTTAGATAGTGGTGTAGTTTGTGCGGTGGCTTTGACACGCGCCAATACTCCAGAATCTAATGCTACAATTGACTCTTAACGTGACTTGAAATTTCAAAATATCCACCTAGCCGAGTTACATATCGATCGGGCTTATTTATCCAGTCATTGGGTGACACAACGGGATGATAAATTACAAATATTTTGCAAGGCGTGGCCGGTCAAAAATTCTGGACGGTTTGATAAAAATTCTTTTTTCCTTGACTGGGATACGCATTTAATTAGCTGTCCCAATCAGGTAAGTATCCCATTTCAACCGGGGAAAACTGTTCATTTTCCTCAGAATGAATGTGCAATTTGTCCTCACCGAGCTGGTTGCACAAATAGTAAAAGAGGACGGACTGTATCAATTCATCCTGATGAAGCGTTAATGCAAGAGTTGCGAGCACGTCAATCGACTGCTATTGGTCGCCAAGAATTGAGAAAACGTACTACAGTTGAACACTCTTTGGCTCATATTGGCCATTGGCAGGGGAATCGTGCTCGGTATATCGGGCAGCGGAAAAATCTTTTCGATCTACGGCGAGTCGCTGTTGTCCATAATCTTCATGTCATTGCTCGAATGGATAAGGTTCTGCCAATTAAACCGGGCGTAGAGTCTAACTCATTGACCGGGTAATTCCATATATCTGTTTTCTTGTCAACTCTTAATACTGAACCGACGCCCTAGACGGTGAGTCGGTTAGTCAAGCCGCGCAACGCATTCTCAAAGAAATATCAGGCACGTCTACAGTGTCTACAGATTCGTCTACACGAAGCAATGATAGCGTCGCGTCTACAAATATTGTAGACATTGTAGACAAAACTGTAAGTTCAAGTCTTGACCCCGTGATGGAGCGGATGGCCGCCATTGAGGAACGCCTGGGAAAATTGAGTGCCTGAGAGATGTGGGCGATGAATCTCTCAGGCAGGAATTGAAAGCGGCCAACAAGCAGCTAGCGGAATGGGACAAGGAACTCAATCAGTTACACGAGCGCAATGGTGACTTGGGTTTGGAAGTTCAGAATTTGAAGGAAGAACTTAGGGAAGCCAAGAGCGATCGCCATGAAAATAAAAAATCTGTTCCGACCATCGCAGAATTTCCAGAGCCGGCCGATGTGCTCAACCAGTTGAAAGCGCGACGTAAAAAGTCGAGGGCTGACTTGGCTGATATAGAGACTGTTTTGGAAATCCTCAGCACCTAAAAGAGCGAAAGATGAGCGGAAAACGTAAGTTTTAAGGGCGCAACAAACCTGAAACCTTTTATGTGCAAAGCATTGAGTGTAGTGCGGATAAAAGGACTTGAACCTTCACTCCTTTCGGAACCAGAACCTAAATCTGGCGCGTCTGCCAATTTCGCCATATCCGCATTTTGACATTTCAACATTATAACACACAACATAGCGATGAGTCAACATCCAAAAACCCGGTCATTTTTGCACGCCGGGTTTATTGAGTTATAGGCACAGCAATTTTCCGTATTTTTAACTCATTACTTAGTTTTGCCCGATCGCCTTCCAGGTGATTTCGTCAACCACGCCGTCAGCAGTCAAACCCTTATACTCCTGAAATTTCCTCACAGCCGTAGCAGTGCGAGCGCCAAAAATGCCGTCGATGGGGCCCGGATCGTAACCCTGCATTTCCAAACGCACCTGTAGCGTCTTCACCTTGGAACCGGCAGCACCTTTAGTCAGAGCAGTTGCAGGATTGCCGGGAACAGGATCGCTGTTCTCAATGGCAGCATTCCCCTGCAACTTTTCAGAAGCTGGCGCCGGATCTGCGGCTAAAGCTGTCCAAGTTTCTTTGTCCACGATGCCGTCGGAGTTCAACCGCTTAGACTGCTGAAAGGCACTGACAGCGGATGTGGTGCGAGAACCATAGGAACCGTCGATCGTCCCGATCGCGAAACCGTGAACCAGCAACCGCTGCTGTATGGCTGCAACTTCTGGGCCGTCTGCTCCTGCTGAGATAGTTTTTTCCTTTCTCACAGGCTTTTGCTCCCCTGCATAAAAAGGCTTGTTAAACATATCTCCTTGGGTAGTTGCCTCGGGCTGTACTGACGCACCCGGATCGGCGGGAGCTGTAAAGTCTCTGCGGTACTGTTCCTGCACAAAGGGTTTAGACTCGAAGGCTGCATTTGCCTTTTTAGTCAGCCCTGGAGCGAGCAGAGCGAGCACGCTGAAAATCGTAACAGTAGTTACACGCATAAGTTTTATCCTGTTGGTGAGGTTTGACAAGGTTTCCCTGTTTTCTATGTTTCTCAATCTCATTGTATTACCCGGATAGCTTTCTGAGAAATATAGTAGAATGCCGAAGCAAGTTCGGCCACCGATTCTGTAACCGATTTAACGGATGGTTTGAAGGTGATTTTTTGATTAACCCCGAAGAGGCAAACGACACAAAGGAAGTTCGGCAGCAGATGCCAGTAAAGGATGTAACGGATAGAAGAAGAAAGGAAGAAAGTCCTAACAGTTTCTGAGGATCCACCTGAAATCAAGGTATGTAGTTGCGCTTCAGCGCTCCGATCTATTAGAAGAGCGCTAAAGCGCAACAACGTACCTAATCGGTTTCTTAGCATCTAACCGAAGTCAAGGTATGTAGTTGCGCTTTAGCGCTCTTTCTTATAGATCGGAGCGCTGAAGCGCAACTACATACCTAATCGCTCGGAAGCACACTTTTTTGTCTCAACCGGCCCCTACAAACCAAAACTCCCCACTTATCGCTGTGCGTGCTCCTCCAGTAAAGCCTTCGCTCTCGGCTTGTAAATCAGATAAAACAGCGCTTCTATGTAGCGGAGCATATCTTCGCGGTTTTCCTTGGACGAGTAATTCCAAAAACCGTAAGTCCGGGCCAGAGTCAGCAGCTTGGTAGTGTGAATTTTCCAAGTATACGTGCTGTAAACTCTGTCAATTCCTCGCGTTGAAATTTCGTACCAATAGTTGGGATTCTGTTCGCATTTCGATAAAAAATCGAGAATTTCTTGGGCGGTTTCCTCGTGGTGGGTCGGGTTGATATAAAATCCATTTACCCCATCTTGAATGATTTCCAGCGGACCGCCAAACTGCGTCCCGAAAGTCGGAATCCCGGTAATCATTGCTTCGAGAATTGTCAAGCCGAAAGCTTCAAATAAGGCTGGCTGTACAAATATACCTTGGCCGTCGGCGATTACCCGGTAGATTTCGCCGGACAGGCTTTTGGACAGCCGCACTCCCAGCCAGCGAATTTTACCGTGCAGCTTGTATTGGTCGATAATTGCGTAAAGTTTTTTAATTTCTTCGGCTTCTTCGTAGTCTTCGGTTTCTTCGACTCTCAGCTTGCCGGCTACTAAAATTAAGTTGCATTTTGCTTGCAATTCCTCGCTTTTGCCAAACAATTCTGCTAAGCCTGTCAGGTTTTTAATGCGATCGAGCCTGGCCATCGAAAACAGAGGGCGCTTTTGCGGGTCGTCGAGTGTTCCGAACACCTGTTCCGGGTCTTCTAGGGTAAACAGCAGTTCGTTAAGCCGATCGCGATCGCCCTGCACCCTATCTTCGTTGCGCGTGTACGGAAAGTATACACTTTCGTTGACTCCCGGCGGCACGACATTAAATTTTGGGCTGAACAGTTCAATGCCGTTGACGACGTGGTACAAATCCGGCATGGTAAAACAATTGTACGATTCGTACTGCCCGACACTATCCGGTTTGCCGACAATCTCTTGATAGGTGCTGCTGACAATACAATTAGCCGCATTCATGGCAAGGATATCGGCAGTAAATTGCAGGGCAAAATGGTATTTATCTTCAGATTCTTGCCAGTACAGATTGCTAAACAAATATTTAGATTTTTCCAGGGCGTGGGCAATATTGCACTGAGTAATTTTGAGTTTTCGCGACAGCAAAAACGCCACTAAATTGCCGTCAGAATAGTTGCCAATTATGAAATCTGGCTTGCCCTGAAACTCTGCCAGTAGTTCTTTTTCAGCATCGATCGCGTAAGTTTCCAAATAAGGCCAAATCTCGAACCGAGAAATCCAATTTTGAGTCAATTTAGGATTGAACTCCCGGAAGGGAACCCGCAAGATCCAAGCATTTTCTGTGCCGTGAACTTTTTCCAAACGTTCGTTGCAGCGCGTGCCATCACTGTTTGGAATTAACCTGGTGAGAATAATTACTTTTGGTTTTACACCTAAACTATCGAGACCGGCAAGATGAATGTCTTCTTGCAGTTGTCTCTCTAAATTCTTCGCTTGATCGAGCACGTAAACTACTTGACCGCCCGTATCCGGACGCCCCAAAACTCCTTCTTGACCGAACCAGCCGTGAGGAGAAACTAGGACGATTTTGAAAATCATCGGAATCCGAGAAATAAATGCTTCTAGGGTTTGGGGATCGGGGGAATCAATTAATTCGTCGAGAATTCCTAGAGTTTCCTGCACGCGGGCTGCGGTATTTCCCCAACCTGCGTCCAAACCCATCATTTGCAGGACAAATTTAAATCTCTCGTAGGGTTCATCTTCAGAAAGTTCGCTGACAAAGGTGAGGGCTTTTTTGACTTGTTCTGAAAGTTGTTCTTGAGATTTTATGCGATCGTTAATTAGTAATTGTACGCCGTTGTAGCGGTGAATCCGCAAGAAATCAAATAGAGTTTCCTGCCACTGTTTGGAGTCTTGAAACAGTTTGCTGGAGAGGTAGCGGTTGAGGAATTGCACTCCTTTGCCGATGTTTTTGGGGTCGCGAATGGAGGGGGAATAGTCGTAAAAAGGGCCGAAATCTAGTTCGAGGATGTCGCCTTCTTGGGGGTGAAAGTGGTTGACAAAGCGATCGCGCACGTCGAGCAATTCTTGCACTGTCATCGGTTCCAGTGTCAAGTCATCTCCAACTCGCACTATTTCCATTGTCGCAATTTTGGGTCGCAGCAGGACGCAAAGACTGCCTGGTTCGAGAATAATTTCCTGAACGTAGTAAATCAGTTTGCTCAAATGAGAGGATTGATGAAACTGTTGGGGCTTTTCGTATTTGGTGCAGTAGGCGGCAAAAGCGCTAACTATATCGTTTCGCAGTAAATATTTGTTTCCCAAAGCCCGCAAATCGCTGGCAAATTGCCGCAAGTCGGTTTTTTCGTCGCTGCCAATAACAGCCTCAAAGAGTTCAGACATAGATACTCCCTTTTTTGAGATTTTTGATTTTCGCTCTAAAAAAGGGCGATACTGTATTAGTACCGCCCTTTTTTTAGGCGCCTACTTTTTTTAATCTCATTTTAAAGTCTGCAATCGGAAATTACTCTCCCTCAAATGACATAAAATTCTCCGTATTTGTGGCGAATGTAGCGCACAAACGGATCGATAGTTAAAGGTGAACCGGTGACGCGATCGATCAATTCGACGGCAGTGTATTTGCGGCCGTGGTCGTAGATGTTTTGTTTGAGCCAGTCGTGGAGTACGCTAAAGTTTCCCTGTTCTATTTGTGCGGGGATTTCGGGATGGTTTTTGAGTGCAGTTTCATAGAATTGAGCGCTCATCAAGTTGCCGAGGGTGTAACCTTGAAACATTCCGCCGATCGTCCCAACATACCAGTGAACATCCTGCATCGCGCCGTCGCTGTCGGTAGCGGGGACAACGCCGAGGTCTGTTTTATAGCGATCGTTCCAGGCTTCGGGGAGGTCTCGCACTGCTAATTTGCCTTCTACCATTGCCAATTCTAGGTCAAAGCGGATCGCGACGTGGAGGTTGTAGGTTACTTCGTCAGCATCGGTGCGGACGAGCGATCGCGAGACTTTGTTAATGGCGCGGTAAAATGCGTCTGGGGATACTGCGCCCAACTGCTGCGGAAATAGGCTTTGCAATTGCGGGTAAAAATACTGCCAAAAACCGCGGCTGCGCCCGACTAGATTTTCCCAAAGCCGCGACTGGCTTTCGTGCACGCCGGAGGAAATGCCACCAGCGAGTAGTGTACCTTCAAATTCCGGGGAATTTCCGAGTTCGTAGAGGCCGTGTCCGGCTTCGTGGATGCTGCTGAAGAGGGCTTGATCGAGGTGATCTTTGTAGACGCGGGTGGTGATGCGCACGTCGTCTATGGAGAAGTTGGTCATGAAGGGGTGCAGGGTGGTGTCCTGCCGTCCGCGCTGGAAGTCATACCCCATGAGTTGTACGACTGTGCGGGTGAATTCTAGCTGTTGAGCTTCGGAGAAGTTTTGGTGCAAGCAGGAGTCGTCAGCGGGAGGTTGTGAGGTGATGGCTTCGACTACGGGTACTAATTCTTGACGCAGTTGGGCGAACAGCGGGCGCAGCAGGGATACTTTCATGCCGTAGTCGCTGCGATCGATCAAAGGATCGGCAATGTGTTCGTATCCGGGGAAAAAGTCGGCGTACTGCCTGCTTAATTCTAAGGTTTTTTCGAGATATGGCTCGACGGCTGCGAAGTTGTTGGCTGCTTTGGCTGTAGCCCAAACTTCGTAGCAGTCGGCTTGGTGGCGGCAGAGTGCGGACATGAAGGTGGCGGGGACTCTGGCGGCACGATCGTAATCTCTGCGGGCGATGCGGATCAGGCTAGCTGGGGTAGAGTCATAGGGGAGGGTTTGTTCGTAGAAACGCAAGTCTTCTAGGAGTTCACCAATTTTGGGATCGGTAAATTTTTCGTGGGATATTTGTTTGAGAGTTGCCAACTGACGCCCTCTAGCAGTTGCACCTTTAACGGGCATATAAGTCGCCTGATCCCAATGCAACAGTGACGAGGCTGATTCGATGTCGGTAACTTCGCTGAGATGCGCTGCGAGTTGAGCGAATTTTGCTTGAGTTTTGTCTAGGGTTTGCATGATTGGGGTTTGTGGTGCTGTTTTGCCTACAAAGGTTGCAGTGCGGCATCGATATCCATCAATCATTGCTACCCTGAAATCAAGCTAAAAACCGCACTTCTTCCCGTATTGTACGCAATTTAGAGTCATTCTGGCATAGTTTTCGGTATTTTTCCGGATTTAGTTCGATCGCCTTTGATAAGTTTTGGATCGCTTTCTGAATGCTGGTTGCTACAGCTTTGGGGCTGTTTTTGCGATCGCCTGCTGCTTTTTCTAGGGCGTAGACGCAAGCTTTTTGATAGTAAAGATTTGGATCGTCGGGTGTGATGGCGATAATGCGATCGTAGGAAGCGATCGCTTCGGTAAAGCGTTCGATTTTTTTGAGGGCGACAGCGCGGTTGTACAATGCTTCGATGTTGTTGGGCTGCAACTCTAAGGTTTTGTCCCAGGAAGCGATTGCTTCTTTAAAGCGTTTTAAGTTGACTAAAGCTAAGCCGCGGTTGTACCAAGTTTCGCTATCATCTGGCTTGAGTTCGATTGCTTTGTCCCAGGATGCGATCGCGTCTTTAAATTTTCCCATTTGGGCGAGCGCCGTGCCGCGTTTGTTCCAGACTTCGGGGGAATTCGGGCGCAGTTGCAGAGTTTTGTCGTAGGAAGCAACCGCTTCGGAGTAGAGTTTTTCGTCGGCTAGGGCTAAGCCGCGGTTGTACCAAGCTTGATGCAAGTCTGGTTTTAGTTCGATCGCTTTGTCGTAGGAAGCGATCGCGGCTGCATTTTGCCCGGAGTGTTTCAGCGCAAATGCCTTGTTGTACCAAGCTTCCGAGTAGTCTGCTTGAATGGCGATCGCCTTGTCGTAGGATGCGAGGGCTTCTGAGAATTTTTCTAAGTTAACGAGGGTGTTGCCGCGGTTCGTCCAAGCTTCGTGATAGTCTGGCTTGAGTTCGATCGCCTGTTCGTAGGAAGCGATCGCTTCTGAGAGTCTGTTGAGCTTCCGCAACACGTTCGCGCGATTGTACCACGCCTCTGCATTTTTTGGTTGAATTTTTAATGATTTGTTGTAAGCCGAGATCGCTTCGGGTAGCTGTCCCAACTTTCTGAAGGCTACGCCTTTGTTGTACCAAGCTTCGTGAAATTTTGGTTCGAGTTCGATCGCCTTAGACCAAGATTCGAGTGCTGCGGACAAGCGTCCCATTGCTTCTAGGGCGTTGCCGCGATCGTACAATGTTTGAGCGTTTTGAGCGTTGGCTGATATGGATTTTTCCTCAGAGTCGATCGCTTTTTCTCTGTTAGCTAATTTTTGCAAGGGTTTTCACCTCAGTATGTAAAATTGTGGCTTTTTCTTTTATATGCGATGTTTTTCGCCATCTGCCATCTAATGGTGGCGATTGTACCTTAATTTTGTTATTGTTGACAATCTTACCTAAATTGGAGAACTTTTGCAATTTTTTATCGTTGAATTCTAAGTAATTTTGTCGGCGGTGTTGATTTGGATGTATGGATTTTTACTAAAATTGTTCGGGAATTGCGTAGAAGAGTGGAAAGGGCGATCGGCAGTTGACAGTTGACCTGGGACAGTAGGGGCGGTGCCCCCGTGCCCGCCCTCTTCTCTTAATTGACAGTTGACTGTATGTTAAAAGCATAAATGACTGCGATCGGCAGAAACCCGATTTTTCAAACAAACCGGGTTTTTGAGCATTTATTCGGAGTTAAATGCTATCTGGATCGATGTTTAATTCACGCAGTTTAGCAGCTAAACGCTGAGCAATTTGCTCTGCTTGTTCGGCCCTTTGATTCGCTTGTTCGGCCCTTTGAGACTCTTGTTCAGCCCTTTGAGCTTCTTGTTCAGCCCTTTGAGATTCTTGTTCAGCCCTTTGAGACTCTTGTTGTAAGCGCTGACGATCCAATAACCTCTCTGCTTCTAATTCCCCATAGGAAAGAAACTTTTCTCCATTCGGTTTATAAATTTCTAACCCATCTTCTCCCAGCTCAAATCTCACACCCAATCTCGGGCTAATCCATCCTTCCATCGGCTCAATAACTTCTAAATCTCCCTCAATTCTTTGCCAACCTTCCAACTCATTTCTTTCTGGATCGTAAAGATAATACTCCTCAACTCCATAACGCTGGTAAAATGAAAGTTTCTTATTCATTTTAGTGTTACTGTCGTTATGAGAGCGAATCTCAAAGACGACTTGAGGGCAAATATTATCTTCTCGATGTTGTATGTAGGAAGGGCGATCGCCCTTTGGCCTGCCAAACACCACCATCGTATCAGGTGCTTGAGAGATATCGATTCTCCCCTCAACAGGATACCAGAGTAAATCGGCGGCTACAAAGACATTTGGGTCATCCTTAAACAGCGATTCGCAACCTTCTTTGATTTTAACAATTAATTCGTATTGAATTGTGCTTTCCGCCATTGGTTGACCGTCGCTGGAAGGATAAATGATTTCTGCGGTTGTGACTTGCATAGCGGTTGTCTCCGAGAAGTATCTAATTCAGGACTTACTCATATCTGCCATCAGTGACTTAGAAAATTGCAAAGCTTTTCAGCAATTTGAGCTTGTGTATCTAATGACAATTCACCCAACTCACGCTGAACAACCACTGTAGAAACAGTCACCAATTGATGCAGCCTGATCGCAGATGGCACGCGCAACCCCGAAGCAAGAAAGTCGGGATGAGAAGCATCTAATACGACATCTGTTTCCAGTAGATTTGTTGGCACGCGACTTGTAATATAAGCAATAATAACATGACGCCTCGCTCCCAAAGGGTTAGTCAAACCAACTGCTGGACGTAGCTTGTTTGCCGATAAATCATCATAGGGAAACGGTACTAGAAAAATCTTACCCTTGGTCATGGAATGGTTTACCGTCAGCTATGGTATAAATGTCTTCTTCTGGGTTGAGAATCGAACCAAAGTTAGGATCGATCGCTACTGTTTTAATCCATTCTGAGTCGTGGAATGGGAAGCCATCAGCTAAAGTGTAGATATCTTCCGCTGAGTCTCTCATAGAATCAAAGGCCCGATTGCAGATCGCAGCTTTTAGCCATTCATATTCTTCTAGTTTTGCTTTGTTAATGAGGGCAGCTTCTAATGCTTCCAGTCGCTTCAAATCTGCATAAGTAATGATAGCAGCGATCGCCCTTCCTTCCTGTTCTATGACGATTCGTTCTCCAGTATCCTCGACACGGGCGATGAGTTCGGGAAATCTGTCATTGGTTACGGTTACATTTAGTTGAGTCATCTTTTACCTCGCTATTAATTATTTTATCAAACTATCTATCCTTGAATCAAGGCTTGAAACCGAGTATCAGATCGCAGACTGTCAAAATCCGAGTCAGTTTTTGCCATTTCTCGGTATTTGTCAGGATTTAGGGCGATCGCTTGCTGCAAATTCTGAATCGCTTCGTCAATCTGACTGTGCAACGCATAGCAGCAAGCTTTACTATAAAATGCTTCGTCTTTATCTGGTTTGAATTCTAAGGCTTTGTCGTAGGAGGCGATCGCTTCTTCCCATCTTCGTAATTGACCCAGTGCATAGCCCCGATTGTACCAGGCTTGGTGAAAACCTGGTTTAATTTCTAAGGCTTTGTCGAAGGAGGCGATCGCTTCTTCAAGCCTGCCTAAATTACCCAGTACAATGCCCCGATTGTACCAGGCTTCGTGTTTATCTGGTTTGATTTCTAAGGCTTTGTCGTAGGAGGCGATCGCATCTTCAAGCCTGCCTAAATTACCCAGTGCAATGCCCCGATTGTACCAGGCTTCGTCTTTATCTGGTTTGATTTCTAAGGCTTTGTCGTAGGAGGCGATCGCTTCTTCTAATCTGCCTAATTTACCCAGTACATTACCCCGATAGTACCAGGCTTCTTCATCATCTGGTTTGATTTTTAAGGCTGTATCGTAAGACGTTATCGCCTCTTCTCGCCTGCCTAATTTACCCAGTCCATTACCTCGATAGTACCAGGCTTCGTGTAAATCTGGCTTGATTTCTAAGGCTTTGTCATAGGAGGCGATCGCTTCTTCTAATCTGCCTAATTTACCCAGTACATTACCCCGATAGTACCAGGCTTCTTCATCATCTGGTTTGATTTCTAAGGCTTTGTCATAGGAGGCTATCGCTGCTTCTAATCTGCCTAATTTACCCAGTACATTACCCCGATAGTACCAGATTTCGTGTAAATCTGGTTGGAATTCTAAAGCTTTGTCATAAGAGGCTATCGCTTTTGCATATTGTTCGGCAGAGGCGTATAATAAAGCTTGTTCGTTAAACAATTCAGCTTTTTGTTCTGGTGTTTGTCCATCCTCATCAATTAAACCTTGAATCCTGACCAATTCGCGTTTCCGTGCTTCTGGAGTCAAAGCTAGATATTCTTCTAACTTCGCTCTTTCCGCACAAGCTTGCATTGATTCTGCTTGCAACAAGTCTTTATCCATCGAAAACTTAATTAAGCTCGATCGCCAATCAAAAAAGTCCGGCGCGCGATGAATAAAATATTCAATAGCGAACTTAGGCAAAAGAAAAACAAAACAAATTTTAAAATTATCTAGAAAACGCTCTCGCTGCTGGTTGATATTCATTAAAACAGGTGGCACTCCCCGCCAACTGTAAGAATAAATATCCTTGCTTTCCCATCCGATCGCCCTTTTTTCTCGTTCGTATTCATCAAACGAATATTCTAAGCCTGTCACAAACAAAATATTAATTTCATCTCGTTTTGGCAACTCTTCAATTAAATTATAAAAATTATAAACCGACTCATTCAGCGGCAACACCTCAACCTTTTTCCGAGGGAAATCTGCTTGAACTTTCGCAATCAATCGTTTCCCCTCCGACGGCACACACTCCACAAACAACAACCGGAAACCATTTGTCCGTCTGAGAGTGCGTACCAGAGATTCATATTCTTCCTCCGGTGTTGCTGGCGGTAAATCTTCGTCCCAATCAATAATTTCTGCTGTCATGGCTCAAGTTGTGCAACTGCTTCCTTAAATTCCAGAATGCCTTTAATTAGCGGGTGAACGTTATACCAATTCTGCATTTCTTCTTCTTCATCATAGTATCGATATTCCAAAATACAGCGGTTAAATAGCAAATCGCGGTGCTGTTTGTCATTAAGTATCCGGTGAGAGACAGATACTTTCGCTAAAATTGACCATTCTTCTTTGTTAACGGTTCTTCTATAAATATTCCGCAAGTTCGTAATTGCCCTTTGCGCTGCTTTTGCAGTAATTGGCAAATCTTGGGTACGATTTATAGCTTCTTGCAACATCGACAGCAAATTCCTGACGTGTCCCCCACTCATCAAACACAGCTTTTCTAGTGTTTCTCTGTTTTCAAACCATTGTGTTTCCAATTCTAGAGATAAATTGGGTTCGACTTGTTTCACCCGTTTCTCAACCACCTGTTTCATTTTAGCAAGTCCCGCTTGATTAACTTCACCGCTGGGATTGTTTACCATAATCATCGGCAGCACTTGCGGAGCATTATTATAGTTATTGCTCAGATCGGCCGCGCGATTGGAATGCACCATCGAAATTGGTACTGTATAAACGATGTGACAATCTAAAGCTTTGAGTTGTTCGCTGCGGTCTAAAAAAATTTCGTCGAGATTGCTGCGTTCTCCTCCGTCTTTAGAAAACTGCACGATCTTATCTAAATTATCCGCAATTATTGCCAATTGCGAATATTTGTCGGGCAACCTTTTTTTAGCATTCCGAATAAACTGATTCAGCGCCTCAATCAGCGTGGTAGTGTGAGGATTAACTTTTTCTCTAATTTTTTGGCGCAGACTAGGTTCGGTTCTCACATTCGCCGTCAGTTTAGCAAACTGAGCAATTTGCATTTCTAAGCTCAATGTTTCAAAAGATACTTCTGTCAAGGCTAAATCTTTTAAATCGTTCCAGCGGTTTTTCATCCAATCGAGTAAAGGTTTTGAGTCCGCATCTTTAATTGCTTCTAATAAATGTCTGGTACAAGCCAGCAAAATATCTGTATATTCCGTATCTTCGGTATTGATATCTTGTTCCTCTGCCGCGAAATAAACTACAAAATAACCTTGTTCTTTCAAATACTGTTCTAGTCGCCGCAATTCGGTTGATTTTCCTGCACCAAAATGTCCGGCATACAACTGACAAGTTATCTCTTGGGAACGCTGAATATTGAGGCCTAAGTCTACGGTAATATTGTCATCTCCTCGCACTTCCCGACAGTCAACATATCGCGGATCGCCTGCTGGTAAAGGATAATATGGGTTGCAAGCATTGAAGAGGTTTGTTAGTAATTTTTCGGAATCTTGAGTCATAATTATATCCTTTTTTGATAACGATCTAGTATGCGATCGCGACTTACCCACTTCGAGCAAAGAAACCGGGTTTTTACCGAATCTACCGACTACAATAAAGTCTTTTCATAAAAACCCGGTTTCTGAACTGATCTTAGTCCGCAGAGTCGCTAGTTCAGTTTATCGTTGGGTGGGGGCGGGTTTTTGAGATTGCTAGTTGAGTGGCAATTATTGTTGGTGAACCCGCCCCTACGAGATGTGGGGAATGATATTTTACCCTACTTTTAGGCTTGGTATTTTTTCAGAATGGCGACTTTTTCGGGGAAGATGTCGATCGCCATTTTGTCATCAAATTTAGTAGCCAGCGATCGCCTCACCTCGCCCAAAAACAGCGGCTGAGACAGACCAGGCTCGGGATGTACCACCGTCCGAACCCGGATTGTCATGTAATCTCTTCCGCTTCCCGATCGCCCTGGAGAGTACAAATCCGCAGCCACTTGTCGCATTGTGGCTTCTAACTCCGAGTCGGTAATTGAAGGTGGCACGGTAACTACAGTTTGGGCGCCACCAGTATCGTAAACTAAAGAATAGCGCACTGCACCGGGAATTTCTGTGCGCGAAAACAGTCCTAAACCGAGACCGAATATACTCAGAGCAATGACGGCCATAAAGCTGCTCACTCCTACCAGTCGGAAGCGAAAACCCCATTTGAAAATAAATGCTACGATTGTTAAAACAAACAAGGCTGCTGTTAGAATTCCCGCCCATTGAGCGTACATTAAAAGGTTAGAATTTACGTTCATTTGATTGCTTAGTTATTGGTTATTGGTTATTGGTTGTTAGTTGTTAGTTATTGGTTATTGGTTGTTAGTTATTGGTTGTTGGTTGTTCGTTGCTATTAGAGGTGACAATTAACAAATAACAAATAACAATTAACAAATAACAATCAACAAATAACAACTAACTCTTTCTGCTCACAAGCAAATAAGTCATCATATCACCTTTTCCTTTCACAGAAATCACGCCGCGCTCCTCAAAAACATATTTATTCCGCAGGCGCTCGTAGGTGGCAACTGTCACCTGAATGCCGCCGGGAATGCCTTGAGATTCCATCCGGGAAGCTGTATTTACTGTGTCTCCCCACAAATCGTAAGTAAATTTTTTAGTGCCGATGACTCCGGCTTCTACGGGGCCTGTGTGGATGCCGATGCGGATGCTGAGCGGCTGTCCTCCCTTGGTGCGGATTGTCGCCATTGCTCCTAGGATGTCGATCGCCATTTCTGCAATGCTTTCGGCGTGGTTGTCGCTTACTTTTGGCAAACCGCCAACCACCATATAAGCATCGCCGATCGTCTTAATTTTCTCAAGTCCGTAGCGCTCGGCTAACTCGTCAAAAGCTGAAAAAATCTCGTTGAGCAATTCCACCAACTCCGCTGGCGACAAATGAGCCGAAAGCTTGGTAAAACCAACCAAATCGGCAAACATGACAGTAACTTCCGCGAAACTGTCGGCGATCGTATTTTCTCCTTCTTTGAGGCGCTGCGCGATCGGGCCTGGCAAAATATTCAGTAGCAAACGCTCGGACTTTTCCTTTTCCTCGGCCAACTCCCGCAGATAAGTTTGTTCCTTATCCCGCAGCCGCTTCTTTTCCAGACAGGCACTAATCCGAGCCTTGAGCAATACGGGATTGAAAGGTTTAGAAAGATAATCCTCCGCCCCCAATTCAATACAGCGGACAATACTGTCGATATCGTCCACCGCCGAAATCATAATCACTGGGATGTGGCGCAACTGCTCGTCTGCTTTCAGATGTTCCAGAACTTGATAGCCGTTCATTTGTGGCATCATAATGTCCAGGAGTACCAAATCAAAAGGCTCACTACGCATCAGTGCCATAGCTTGGAGACCATCTTCAGCAACAGTCACCGCGTGGCCTTGACGCTGAAGTCGGCGGGCCAGCAAATCGCGGTTTACCTCATTATCGTCAACAACCAGGACGCTGCCGTCGTCAGTTTTCATTGCATGGCCTCTTTCAGAAGCATTTCGATTTTACTCAAAAGTCGCGGAAATTCCACAGGTTTGGTGTCGTAATCGTCGCAGCCCGCCGCCAAACACTTTTCACGATCGCCCGCCATAGCGTTAGCCGTCAGCGCAATCACCGGAATCATTTTAGTTTCGGGATCCGCTTTAATTTGCTGCGTTGCTCGCCATCCGTCGAGCACCGGCAGGCTCATATCCATCAAAATCAAATCCGGTACTTTTGTCTTCGCCATCGATACCCCCTCAGCGCCATCAACAGCAATCGATACCTCATACCCTTTGCGGGCGAGGCGCCTCGAAAGCATATCCCTGTTCATTTCGTTATCTTCTACCAACAGGATTTTAGCCATTGCTTGCCTCCTTTCCCAGAAAATACTCGGATTTTGTCTGTTCCTTGGTGAACTTCTGCAAAAAGGAGCAGGAAGAATCTTGTAGGTCTAAATCCAGTTTTTGGGATGGCGATGAGTTGCCTGTCTGCAATGCCAATAAGCCAGCTACTTACCAGTTTTATGGTAGGCGACTTAAGCATGGATGGTATCGGAGTAAAGAGGGACATTTGATTAATGCTGACGCACAAGGCGCGGCGAATATCGGACGCGAAATTCAGTTGACGGTTGACGGTTGATGGTTGACGGTTGACGGTTGGTAGGGGCCCTGCCTTGAGTGCCCACCCTTTTATATCGTGTCCGATCGATTGACTGCAATAACTAAGGTTCGTAGTGTGGACTTTAGTCCGCAACATACTGCGGACTAAAGTCCACACTACGAACGGTTTTTGTGATGGTAATCGACCGGACGTGATATTACTGGTTGACAGTTGACCGCTTCAGAGTGACCTCTAGCTTAAAGGAAGACGATTGGAGTAATGAATCGTCTGATTTTAATTTTTCCCTACAAGGGTTGCGGTTTTAAACCTATTCTTTTTGGTAAGCAAAATGGTTTTACTGGACTCTAAGCGAGGCTGCGAAAGCACAGCCTTTATAACTCAAAGTCTACCAAGGCTTTAATGTCTGAAGAATCCCGATCGGTTTTACGGCGGGGACTCTCAAGTCATAGCCTCTTTCAGAAGCAATTCAATCTTACCCAACAGTCGGGGAAATTCGACCGGTTTGGTGTCGTAGTCGTCGCAGCCTGCTGCGATACACTTTTCACGATCGCCCGCCATTGCGTGAGCCGTTAGCGCAATCACCGGGATCGTTTTAGTTTGAGGAGCTGCCTTAATTTGCTGGGTTGCTTGCCAGCCGTCGAGCACTGGTAGACTCATATCCATCAGAATTAAATCCGGTACTTTGTCGAGGGCCATCGACACTCCCTCAGCACCGTCCACAGCAATAAAGACCTCGTGTCCCTTGCGGGCCAGACGCCTCGACAGCATATCCCTGTTCATTTCGTTATCTTCGACCAACAGGATTTTAGCCATTGGTGTTCTCCTTGCCTTTCGAGTCATACCTGCGATCGAGCCTGTCATTCACTATAGAACGAACATCGCGCAGCAAAGTATCGCAACTGTAGACTCCCTTTTGCAGAACCCGATCGACATAGCCGTTGAGTTGCTGACTTTCTGCGGTCGTCAGGTCTTTGGCGGTAATTACGACGATCGGTATAGGATCTTCAGAATGCGACTTGCGAAGTTCGGCGATTAACTCAAAACCATCCATTTCTGGCAGCATCAAATCCAGCAAAATCAATTGCGGGCGATCGACTTCTAGCTGTTCGAGAGCAGTGCGTCCGCTGTCAGCTTCCGCCACAGCCCAGCCTTGTTTTTCTAATATCCGCCGCAGTATTTTGCGGGTGGCATCGTCATCTTCCACAACTAATATCTGACAGGGCAAACTGTGAGCCGCAACGCCTTCTTGGTCGCGTCGGTACTTGTTCAACAAAGCAACCAGCCGTTTGCCGTCCACTGGTTTGGTGAGGTAGTCCGAAGCGCCCAATGCAAAGCCGAGGCTTTTGTTGCCAACAAAGGATAGCAGGATTACGGGAATTTCGGCAAGGTCAGGATCTGCCTTCAGGGCGGAAAGCACCGCCCAGCCGTCCATTCCGGGCATGATCACGTCGAGGGTAATGGCGTCTGGCCGCAGTTGCTTCGCCAGCCTGAGGGCTTCCTCGCCGTTACCTGCGACTTCTATGTGCAGTCCTTGGCGAGCGAGGGCGCGCTCGATCAAATCCTGGGAGATGGGGTCATCGTCAACTACCAGCACCGTGCCGACAGCAGGTGCGTCCCCAGTCCTAGTGCTGTCGCCGACTTTGTTGGGGATTTCCGGTTCTTTGATGGCGCTGGGCAAGAGTACGGTGAAAGTAGTCCCTGTGCCCAACGTGCTGCTTGCCTCAATGCTGCCGCCCATCATCTGGCAGAAGCGCTGGCTGATAGCTAGTCCCAAACCGGTGCCGCCATACTGCTTGGTAGTCGAGGCGTCAGCTTGGGTAAAAGGTTGGAAAACTCGCTGCAATTGATCTTTTGTCATGCCGATGCCGGTGTCGGTGACGCGAAAACTTAAAAATTCTGAGTTAGAAATTAAAATTTGGGCAGATTCCTCTTGATTTTTCATTCTTAATTGTTCATTGGTAATTCTTTCAACTCCGATCGCAATTTTCCCGTTTTTGGTGAACTTCGCAGCGTTGCTGAGTAGGTTCAGCAGCACTTGCCGGACTTTGGTCATATCGGCGTGCATCGTATCTAGATTTTCTGGACAGTAGACTTCTACCGTGTTGCCGTTTTTTTCCACCAGCGGCTTCGCTGTCTCCACAGCACTTTCAATCAAGGCATGAATGTCGAAGTTTTCTAAGTAGAGATCCATTCGACCTGCTTCAATTTTAGAGATATCTAGGATGTCATCGATCATCGATAACAGGTGTTTGCCTGCGCCGCGAATTTTTTCGAGATCTGGGACGAAGGTTTCATCGCCGGAGTCTTCGGCTTCTTCTTGGAGCATTTCGCTGTAGCCGATGATGGCATTCAGGGGCGTCCGCAGTTCGTGGCTCATGTTGGCGAGAAATGTACTTTTTGCCCTGTTGGCGGATTCTGCTGCTTCTAGGGCCGACTGCATGGCGGATTCTGCAAGTTTGCGATGGGTGATGTCGGTGACAGTGCCTTCAAAGTACAAAATGCTGCCGCTTTCGTCGCAGACGCTGCGGGCGTTTTCGGAAATCCAGATCGTGCTGCCGTCCCGGCGGTATATTTGGGATTCAAATTTTGATACTTGGTGGCGCGCGGCCAATTGGGCTATAAACTCAGCGCGCCGGTTGGAGTCAACGTAAAGTTGGCTGCTGATGTTTGCTAGTTCGCCGACCATTTGGGTGACTGTTTCGTAGCCGTAAATCCCCGCTAGTGCTGGGTTGGCGGTGAGGTAACGTCCGTCTGGGGTGGTCTGGAAGATGCCTTCGACTGCGTTTTCAAAGATGCTGCGGTATTTGGTTTCGGCTGCTCTCAAAGCTGTTTGGGCCCGCTGCCTTTCTAGGGCATGGGCGAGCATTTCTCCTACGATTTTTAGAGGAGTTGATATTTCGGTCGATCGACTCGCAGCAGGTTTGTAACTGTCGCATCCGAGAAATCCTAGTAGGTTTTCACTGCAAATTAGGGGAATCACGATTAGCGATCGCAGATTTTTTTGAGGTTTGTTTAATTTGGTTTCGTCCGAATGTGCGATCGTACCTGCGGAAGCGGTTGCTGTTTCCGAGGAGTTTGTCAGGAATGTTGCTGAATTTTGGCCTGTCAACCAAGCTATTTCGGCTTGATTTGGGGGCGGGAGTTCGCGGATTTCTCTGATGTGCAGGCATTCGGCGCGATCGAGCTTTTCGGCAATCCAAGGGATTTGGGCGATGTCTATTTGTTGGGGGGCGCGGTCTTTAATTTGGGTCGGAACACCCTCGGCGCACCATTCGTAGGTTTTGTGAGCGCGAGTTTTGTCTGCCGATAACAAGTATATGTAACTGCGGTCGCAGCGGCTGAACTGGGCGATTGCTTGGAGAGTGCGATCGAACCCTTCATCTATGTCCGCTCCGGGCACAGCGATCGCATAGGTTGACAAAGTAGCAATCAACGCCTCAAATTCTACTCGCTCGCCGAAAGATTCTGCTATTTTTTGGCGAGCGGTAACGTCTCGAAAGCTCCATATTCTGCCAACTGTGTTTGCTCCAACTTTTGATGGCAGTGAATTTAATTCGATAACTCTTCCGTCTTTAAATTCTAATAAGTCGCTGATTTTCGCATCTGGTTGGGCCGACACTTGCATCGCGCGATCGAGAAATCTTTGGGGGTCTTTTAATTGTTCCCTAGCGAAGGGGAATTCTGTGGCGATGTTTTTTTCACTATTGCCTGCGGGCGATCGGCTCAACTTTCCTGCTACTTGAGACAAACCCCACATCTCGACAAATTTCTGATTGTAATTGCATACATTGCCTTTGGTGTCAACCGCGATAATTCCCGCATCTGTTGAGTCTAGAACGGCTTGCAGCATCGAGATCTGCTGGTGTTCTCCCTGCTCAAAAAATACCAAGACTGATATTTCGCCACCCTCAATTACAGGATTGAAAAAATAGGAAACTGGTAAAATTTTCCCGTCGCTACATAGAAACTCCTCGTCCCAATTGCTACAAGGTTGACGGTTGGCGATCGCCTCTTGTAAAGATAGTGTATGTGCGATCGCCCCATCTTCATTTTTGTGGTTTTTTTGTTTCCGATCCTGCAAAACTGGGGATTTTTCGCCTTGCTTTTGCTGGGGGTCAATGCGCTTTAGCAGCGAAATGCCTGCAAGTTCCGACTCTCGCCACCCCAACAACCGTTCGGCTGCTGGATTCACCGAGATGATCGACCCCTTGCCGTCAAGGATACACAATCCCACCCCCAAACTGTTGACGGTCGATCGCAGTCGATCGAATTCTGAAGCGGTTGGAGAGTCTTGAGGGGATGGTGACGAAGAGGCAAAATCCTTTAGTACCGAGGGTTGCTCCTGACTGGGAGCGCCGTCGTAGCTACAACTTACCTGCTCTAAGAATAGCTGCCACTGCTCGGCAGTGGGAGGGGGAGACTCGCCGGCTAAACCGAGCTGTTCGAGTTGGCGCTGGAGGTAGGGATGCATAATTTCTGGCGCTTTGTAGGCAACTTTTTACAGTATATATTTTTAATTAATAGTATATATGTGCAGCTATCTAGTGACTGGAAGAATACGCAATCTAACTCTATCACAGGTTCTATCGAGAACCATAGCTGTCATCTGCGTTATCCAAAATCTTTTAAATCGCCCTAAGTTATATTTAGTCTAAAAAAATTACATCGTCAACAAACCCATCCTCTAAATGTCTGCCACCTACTTAAAAATTGTATCATATTATCACAGTGAACTGACGCTGACAACCTCGGTTTCTGCCAGAACTAGGTTTTTTGAGCCACCAAAAACTGATAAAGTCCGAGGTACTCCTGTCGTGGAGAGATCAAAATTTTATACTCCTGTTCCTGCTCCCAGATTCATCTGTAGAGTAAATCTCAAATTTCAAGTCTCAAATCGACTGACTGCTCGACTCAGGTGAAGCAACCGGGTTTCGGGAGCGAGAGCGTGTCATTAATAAAATTGGCAGCAGCCAACAACAACTCACAAAATTTCTTATCGATCATACTTTTCCGGGAAAATAAAATTTAGTTGATGATAGCTGGCAGCCGAATTGTAAAAGTAGAACCTTTTTCCAACTCGCTGGAAGCGGTAATATCTCCGCCCATCATTTCGCAGAACTTCTTAGTAATCGTCAGCCCCAAACCAGTGCCGCCGAACTTCTTAGTAGTTGAGGAATCGGCTTGGGTGAAAGGCTCGAAGATTTTGACTAACTGTTCGGAACTCATGCCAATACCAGTATCTTTGACTGTAAAAACAATCCAATCTTGAGAGGCAGACCAGGAATACGAGCTATTTTCTAAGGGGTTAAGTCCTCTATAGGCTCCTTGTTTTTTGCGTCTCTGGGCAGCCTCGGCGGGGGTTTCGGGGCAGCGGGTAACGGTGAGACTAATCGCGCCGGAGAAAGTAAACTTCGAGGCATTGCTGAGGAGGTTGAGCAAGGACTGGCGGAGTTTAGTTAAGTCGCTCTGCATCGAGCCAATATCCTCAGGGCATTGTATTTCTAAGATATTGCTATTTTTGTTTGCCATCGGCGCGATCGTGCCTACAACTTGCTGCACCAGATTTAAAATGGTGAAGGTTTCGATGTGCAAGTCGATGTGACCTGCTTCAATTTTAGTGAAGTCGAGAATATCTTTAATCAGCCCTAGCAAGTGCTGGCCGGCAGTGTTAATTTTTTGGAGGTCGTCGATGAACTCTTCGGCATCGAGGTCTCGGGCATCTTCTTGCAGGAGTTCGCTGTAGCCGATGATCGCATTGAGGGGGGTTCTGAGTTCGTGACTCATGTTGGCGAGAAAGATGGTTTTAGATCGATTGGCAGTTTCGGCTGCTAATGCGGCGCGACGGAATTCTTCGGAACGCAACCGTTCGGTGATGTCGCTGGTCATGATTAAAACGCACTGAGTGCTGCCGAGGTCGATGAGTTCCCCTGACAGCAGCCAGTCGCGCACTTCGCCGGCTTTGGTGCGAATTTTGATTTCTTGGTTGCCGATCGAATTTTCTTCCCGCAACACGTTGGCTAGCCGTCGCTCGTCTTCTGAATTGACCCACATTCCTAAATCGGTGGGGGTGCGGCCGATACATTCCTCCCGCAACCAGCCTAAGGATCGCAAAAAGCTGTCGTTGGCATCGAGGAAGCGGGCGTCTGTGAGGGTGCAGATGCCGATCCCAACAGGAGAAGCGTGAAAAGCCTTGGAAAATCTTTCTTCTGAAGAATGCAGGGCGGCTTCGGCCCGCTTTCTATCTGTGATGTCTTGGACGGTGCTGGTGATGTAGAGGGAGTTGATGGCGGCTTGTTCGCAGACTGTGCGGCTCCTCCCGTCGGGTAGTAGCAGCCTGTAGTCGATGCTGTAAGGCTGTTGCTGAAATATAGCAGCTTCGATCGACCTTTTGACCAATTCTCTATCTTCGGGATGCACGTATTTCAAGAAGGCTTCGAGGCTGGGATCGAAAGTTCCCGGGCGTTCTCCCAGGATGCGATAAATTTCTTCTGACCAACGCAATTGCTCCGTGTTGCGATCTAAGTCCCAGTTACCTAGCTGGGCGATGCGCTGGGCGTTGGCGAGGCTGGCTTCGCTGGCGCGCAGGGAGACTTCTGCTTGGTGGCGTTCGGCGACGGTGGCGGCTAAGACTAGGCCGGTAACGGCGATGACGGCGATGAAGGCTTGCAGGGATAACAGTGCTTGGGGGATGCTGCTGGCGTGTTTGAGAAAGGGGCCACTGCCCCTGGCGATGCCCCAGATGGCAAAGCCGCAGAGGATGAAGTTGGCGAGGGCTGTGTAGCGCTGGCCGAATCGAAAGGCAGCCCAAACTACTAGGGGAAATGGTAAGTATTCTAGGGGATAGCGAGCGTAGGCCGCGCGGGTGCGGGAACAGAAGACGAGCCAGCCGATTGCTAGCAGCAGCAGCAGCCAAATAATTCGTTCAACTATCTGTTTGCGATGGGTTGGGATTTTCGGTAATTTGTGCCATGTCAGCAGCAGCGGGGCGACGAGCAAAATTCCCATCGCGTCTCCTACCCACCAAGTCCCCCAAATCGTCCCAAAATTGTTCCAGCTAGAGAAACCGCTCACGCACACGATGATACTGCCGATGGTGGAGTTGATTAGGGTAGATGCTAAGGCTGCTAGTCCGACTATTCCTAAAACGTCTTTGAGTCGATCGAGTCCGGCGCTAAAGTTAATGCGCTGTAGCAGATAAGTTCCCGTCCACGCTTGCAGGGCTCTGGCACCCGCTGAGATCAAAGCAGTGCCGATGCTGGCCGCCGGTGCGGTCATGATGAACAGGAAGGCGCCGATCGCAATTCCCGGCCACAGTTGCCGCCCAAACAGCAGCAGAGCGACTTGAGCAATTCCTGCTGCTGGCCACATGGGGTAAATTTCTGAACTCAGGGTGAGGGTGGCAATGGCGAATTGCGATGCCAAATAGTAGATCAGGGCGATCGCCCCTACTGCGAAGAAGTACCGCCAGGAATGTCCTTTGATTGCGTTAAAGAACTTTTTCTGCATTGTCGTTTAGGGAAAAGGTGGATGCTGGTTTTGGTATCAGTAGGTAGCACGGGACAGGCACGGGGTAGGAAAAATCTGTCTGTTAGGCGATCGTAGGTCATGGGTGGTAGCTAAGCGAAGAACTTGTTGAGATAACTTTTGTGGCGCCTTTGAGGTTGCGGTTTTTTGGGCTGTGCGGCGGATAGGATCTGGGCATAAATTTCGGGAGCATCCCTTGTTTGCCAATATATCTGTGATGGCTAAGCATTCGGTTTGTTAATTTTTGGTTTTTGCTAAATATTTATACCGAGCGACTGCGGGTGTCTGTTCGTGTCGGGCGATCGCAACTCTATTCACTCTAACATCTTGCACCGCCATCAATAATATCTAACGAACCGATAACTCCCGCGCAACATCTGAGCTTTCAGGTAAGTGCGGGGCAAGCAACTCGGTTTCTGATTGTAAGTGCAGGTTGGAATGATTTTCACAAAATTTTCAACCAATTAATCTAGTTAATCGAGCCTTCAAGGCTGTCGTTGCATACAGTGAAAGCGGAGAATTTACCTCAAAAAAACATTTTCTATTTTTTAGGGATTCTTGCCAGAGAGCGATCGTCGAATGTCGTGAATTAATTGCCATTTGTCTTATTCATGACCAATGACCAATGACTAATGATAATTCGCTTGACAGTTGACAGTTGACAGTTGAAAGTCAATTACCGATTACAGATTACCGATTACTAATGACTAATGACCAATCACCAATGACTAATGACTAATGACTAATCACCCATGACCAATGACCAATGCCCCATGCCCCATGGCCCATGCCCAATCTCTACCTGGCAATATCTAAAGTTAATGTCAAACGGTCTTGAGCTTCTTTAAGAGCGTCTTGGGGGTTGCGGCCGAGAAGAGTTGCTTCTATGGCACGGCCAAGATTTTCTGACAGGCGAGAGTAACCAGAGATAATTGGGCGCGATCGGGCTGAGTTCATTTGTTCTAAAAATACTCCCAAAACAGGATTTTTTTTCACAAAACTTTGATAAGTTCGGCTCTCTCTCGATTTTAAGTTAATTGGTAAGTAACCTGTACCCAAGGCCCAGGCTGTTTGGAATTCTTCGCCAAGAACGTATTCTAGGAATTCAAGGGCTGCTTTTTCGCGTTCTGGCGAGGTTTTCATTAAAAATAGGTTTTCACCCCAACAACAGTGGCGGAGCGTTTGAGGGCGGGTATAGGCATCACTGCGTAGTCGATCGCACTTTGCTGCAATTGTGCTAGAGTCCACGGCCCGGTGATTTGCATTGCGACTTTACCGGCGATGAAGTTCTCTAGTTCATAACCGCGCTCGGGTGCTGACAGTATTCCTGAACCTTCTGTTAGCAAGTCCTTCCACAATTCCAAGGCGGCGAGAGAACCCGGATTGTCTATTTGGGGTACGGGAGTTTGAGATGTCTCTCTCACGAGTTCGCCGCCTGCGCTGAACATGAATGGCAGCCAGGTGAATACTGTCCATTCTCCTTTGCCTAGGGGGATCACTATGCCGTGTCGATCTGTGCGTCCGTCTCCGTTGGTGTCTCTTGTGAGCGATCGGGCTGTTTGCTTTAATTCTTGCCAATTCTGCGGCACTTGTTTAATTCCTGCTGCTGCAAACAAGCTGGGACGGTAAAATATTCCGGTATTGTTGGTGGCGAGGGGAATTGACCAAGTGTGTCCGCCGAGTTCCATTGACTCGAACAGTGAGGGGTCGATTTCGCCTTTGATGGGGGATTTTTCGAGCCAGTTTTCTAGCGGTTTAATTGCTTGCAGTTCTGCTAGTTTGCCGGCCATTGTGGCAGTATTCCACAGCAAATCTGGCGGTGCATTTCCTACTATTGAGGTGAGGATTTTTGGCAGTTTTTGGTCGGGCTGGCCGATGTAAATTTGTTCTACTTGGATGTGGGGATGCGTTTGGTTGAATTTGTCGGTGAGGGTTTTAAATACGTCGCGATTGGGCGGGGGATTGATGCCGTGCCACAGTGTGAGCTTAATTTTATCGCTATTTTTGGGAATATTTTGACAGCCGCTTAACAGCAGTAGATTTAAGGCAAGTAAAATGCAGGCAACTCGTTTGACTTGCATTTTAAGTGCTTTGAGAAGTTTTGATAAAATCATTTTTTAGTTGTACTTAGAGGGAAGAATTTTTTTGGGCAAGCGCAGATGGACGCGTTCATCAGTTGACAGTTGACAGTTGACAGTTGATAGTTGACAGTTGATAGTTGATAGTTGATAGTTGATAGTTGATAGTTGATAGTTGATAGTTGACGGTTGATAGTTGATAGTTGACAGCTATAGCTTTTCTCAAAAAGATGAGGTATAACTAACAGCTAATATAACCACTTAAACGTATAGGGCTGAAGCCCAACAACGTACCTTATCTTTTTCCGTCGATAGAAGAGGATTGAAGCCATGAATCATTTTGTTTGATTTCCCCAGTTTAGGGGGAGGCTTCAGACTCAATCTTCGGGCGTGAGAGGTGGGTGAAACTGGTTAAATCGAAGAAGTCTGGGGGAGTTGATTTGTCTCTCCTTTGGAGGTATTTTGAAACAAAATTGTGAAAGATCCGCCTCCTATAGTGGTTGTCAAAAAAGTGATGTATGCCCTATGCCCTATGCCCTATGCCCTATGCCCTATGCCCCATGCCCTATGCCCTATGCCCATGAGTACCTCATCTTTTTGAGAAAGGCTATAGTGTATCTTGCGGGCAGATCCGATCGCAAGGAATTGCTGTCAGGTGCGATCGATATTTTGCTAAGTCAGGCTTTTCGACGCGCTCGAATCCGGTAATTCGGTTAATAGCCATTGGCGGACTTGTTCGTGATGAATATATTACCAGAAAGAATTGGTTGAAAGCCCGCCCGCCTTCGAGGGATAAATTAAGATCGGACTATTCATTACTCCAATCCTCTTCGTTCTAGGTTAACTGTCAACTGTCAACTGTCAACTGTCAACTGTCAACTGTGGTTGTGCGATATCTGCCAACAAGCTGCGACTGACTAGCTGCCGCATATTCAAGGATTTTTTCATGTTTTGGCAGATATAGCCTTTCTCAAAAAGATGAGGTATGACTGATACCTTACATAACCAGTTCAACTAAGAGGGCTAAAGCCCAACAACGTACCTCGTCTTTCTGAGAAGCGCTATATGATAAAATCGACATGGCCAGTAAAATTGGTGAGTCAGATGACAACTTTTAGTGTAGAACAGTTAGATTTGACTTTGGAAGAATGGATGCAAAATCCTCCTGACGGGACGGAGTGGGCAGACGGTAAAGTGATAGTCAAACATCCTGTAGAATTTGTCAATGGAGAAGTAGTAGGGAAACCGGGAATGACTGCAAAGACTCGCCGCATTCAATCAAAGCTCGATTATTACTGGAGAAGTTACATGATCTCAAGCGCTCAAGGGGGCGAGGTTTATGTGGAAGTCACTTGTCAAACTCTGAAAAAGGGCCGGATACCTGATGTATCTTACATTACTCCTGAACTGTTGGCGCAAGTTGGAGAGTTTTCAGTTTTGCCGCAGAGTTTTCCGCTGCTAGCTGAGATTGTTTCGCCTAACGATTTTGCTGATGATGTTTTTGCAAAAGCACAGGAGTATTTAGAGTCTGGTTGTTTGGAAGTTTGGCTGCTATTTCCAAAGAGTAGTTGGGTGTTAGTAATTACTCAAGGTGAGGCAATTTTATTTAAGCCTGGTGAAGTGGCGAAGACTCAGCTTGTGTTGCCCGGTTTTAGCGTGGCTGTTGATGAGTTAATGGCGTAGTTTTGCTGTTATGATTATAAAAACTAACTAAAAATCTATGAAAATTGTTTTTTTTGGCACTCCTGAATTTGCTGTTGCTACTTTATCCAGTTTGCTGAGTCATCCAGAATTTGAGGTTGTGGGTGTGGTGACTCAGCCGGATAAGCGCCGGGGAAGGGGGAATAAATTGATGCCTTCACCTGTAAAAGATGTGGCTTTAAATCACAGTCTTCCGGTTTGGCAGCCGCGCCGAATTAAGAAGGATGCGGAAACGGTTGCTAAGTTGCGGGAAGCGGAGGCTGATGTGTTTGTGGTGGTGGCTTACGGGCAGATTCTGTCTCAGGAAATTCTGGATATTCCTAGTTTGGCTTGCGTTAATGTTCACGGTTCAATTTTGCCGAAGTATCGGGGGGCGGCGCCGATTCAGCGGTGTCTTTTTAATGGGGAAAAGGCTACTGGAATTACTACTATGCTGATGGATGCTGGCATGGATACTGGGGCGATGCTTTTGAAGGCTTTTGCGGGAATTACGCTGTTGGATAATGCTGATTCTTTGGGCGACAGGTTGGCGGAACTGGGAGCGGATTTGTTGGTGGAAACTTTGATAAAATTGAGGGATGGGGAAATTAAACCGGTTGTTCAGCATGAGGATGAGGCGACTTATGCGCCGATGATTAAGGGTACTGATTTTGTGCTGGATTGGTCGAAAAGTGCGATCGCCCTTCACAATCAAGTTAGGGGTTTTTTCCCAGATTGCACTACGACTTTTCGCGGCAATTCCCTGAAAGTAATCGCAACTGTGCCGGTGGGCCCGGAATATTGGCTGCAATTACCGCCGGAGTTGAGGGTTTTGGAACGGGAATGGCCAGTTTTATCGCAGTTGTCGGGCGCAAATGGGGAGGTTGTGAAGGTTGTGAAGGGCTTTGGGGCGATCGTCCAAACAGGCGATGGTTTGCTATTATTGCGGGAGGTGCAGTTGGCTGGTAAAAAAGTTCAGTCAGGCGTGGACTTTGCCAATGGTACTCGGTTGGCTGCGGGTGAGGTTTTTGGGAAAGTTGATTCGTGAATTACAACAACAGATTACTTGATCTGGAGGCAAACTGTGTATATTTTATGTGATGGCAACTGGGACAGACCAGAAATAGAAATATCTGATTCACCACGAGGTATTATCGAACAGGGAGAACTTTGGGAAAGCATCAGTGAAGATTTGAAGCTTCCTGCGGAAAAAATAAAGTCAGAGTTTTATGCTGAAAACCTGGAAACTATTTCAATGAAGTTGTCTCCGATAAAAAATCCAGAAAGATTAGATTTAATCAAAATTTACCTAAACAATAAAAATTTGGTCTTTGAAGGTTCTAAATCTGTTTTTCATAAGCTGGGTATGTCATTACTAAGCTATTTCCATGAAAATAGTCAAAAAGGTGAACATTTTCACCTAGACTATGTGGAAGACGATCCTCTATTAGCACCTACCAACTGCCACGTAATATTTTTATGTAGAGATCCGCATATAGCCTTTCTCAGAAAGATGAGGTACAATGTTACTGACACTTACTCATGATGATTAAACAGAGAAGACACGATCTAATTAACTACAGTTACATGGTTCAGTAAACCAGGCGAAAGCGATAGAA
>NZ_JAHREU010000073.1:26619-35211 GCF_020883145.1 Microcoleus sp. CAWBG27 | reverse complement strand
CTTCAGCGCTCTTTTGAATATATAAGAGAAGAGCGCCCAAGCGCAACTACGTACCTTTTATGACTCTGGTATGTTGTTGCGCTTCAGCGCTCTTTTGAATATATAAGAGAAGAGCGCCCAAGCGCAACTACGTACCTTTACTACTCTTTTCGCTCGATAACCACACTCAAATGAGCGACAACTGCCCCAACTGTTGCCAATACAGCAGCAATTGGAAAGACTACACTCCCTGCAACACCGCCTACCAATCCCGCCATCAGCGGAATGTCTGCTAAAATCCGCCCTTCTGAGTTTTTGATGACGAGGCGGCGGAGTTTTCCTTGCTCAATTAGTTCTTTGACTTTACCAATTAAACTGTCGGCGCTAATCTTAAATTCTTCCACTCTAACTTTTTCCTCTGTTACGAACTCTGAGGTGAATAAAGGAGTTTCAACTGTTGGGTTAGCTGAATTTCCGGCTGCTGCTTCGTCTTGGAGGATTGTTACTTGTTGTTCTAGTTGTTGTGAGTTCATTTTGTGTAGGGCGGGCGAACACCAGCCGTTTAATTTCTATACTTCTATCTTGTGCGATCGCACTTCGCACCGACAGGCAAGAAAACCCTACAAGCTGCATTCGTACTTTCCGCCCCCGCCTTTTCACCCAAAACATTATCTCTGTGGACAGCGTTAATCAGTTGACAGTTGACAGTTGACAGTTGACAGCGTTAATCAGTTGACAGCGTTAATCAGTTGACAGTTGACAGTTGACAGCGTTAATCAGTTGACAAATGACCAATGACTAATGACCAATGACCAATGACTAATGACTAATGACTAATGACTAATGACCAATGACTAACTTATTTGTGCCGAATTAGCTCGTAAATTTCCACATAGTCTTTAGCTGGATATTTCCACGAATTATCGCAATTCATACCTTGAATCATCAGCTTTTCAAAGTCATCATGATAGTCATACCACAATCCGATCGCCCGATCGAGCGCCGACTCTAAAGCGTAGTAGTCTGTTTGGTGAAATACGTAGCCGTTGCGCTCTTCGGGTAAGTGGTTGGTGTCGTAATCGCGATCGAACACCGTATTCACCAAACCGCCCACGCCCCGCACCACAGGCACCGTACCGTACCGCAACCCGATCATCTGAGTCAGCCCGCAGGGTTCGTAATTGCTCGGCACCACAATCATATCCGCACCCGCGTAAATTAAGTGCGACAGTTCCTCATTAAAACCGAGTTCCAAATGGCAGTCGGGATTGTCATTTAAAACCCATTTTTCGTGCTGGAAATGCGCGTTAATTCCCGCTTCCGTCGCCGAACCCAAAAGTACGAATTGCGCGCCTTTGCTCAGACAGTAATAAATTGCATGGTGGACGAGGTGAACGCCTTTTTGGTCGTCCAAACGACCGATAAAGGTAATCAGAGGCTTGTCAGCATCGCGCATTAACAGCCGATCGCGCAAAGCTGTTTTAGTTTCGGCTTTTCCTGCCAAATCCTCCTGAGTGTAGTGTTGCGGAATATAGCGATCGCTCTCGGGATTCCACACGTCGTAATCGATGCCGTTGAGCACCCCGCGAAATTTGTCTTGATATATATGCAAAGTGTGGCCCAAACCGTAGCCGAACTCGCCGACGTGAGCTTCCCAAGCGTGGTGCGGCGAAACCGTCGTCACAAAGTTCGAGTACACAATGCCACCTTTCATAAAGTTGATGGCAAAGGGGTTAAAATTATCTCGCAGGCGATCGTACTGAAAATAATACTCATCTCGATTCAAACCCGTTGCTTGCAAAATCTCACTTCCGCCCATGCCTTGATGTTTGAAATTGTGAATGGTATAGCAGACTCGCTGATTTTCCATCCAATTGTATTTGTAAATTTCAAACAGCATGACTGGAACCAAGCCAGTTTGCCAATCGTGACAGTGAATCACATCCGGGCGCTTGTTGCTTCTTAGCAAAAATTCTAAAGCAGCTTTGCTAAAAAACGCAAACCGCATATTGTCATCATTGCAACCGTAATAACAGCCGCGGTTAAAAAAGTTATCTTGCGATCGAGGTTCGATGAAAAAACATAATACCCCGTGTACCCAGCCGCAATAGACATCGCATAGGATTTCGCCGCCGTACCAGGGCACCGCCAAATCCCGATAGGCATCGTGCAGCCCCCAAATGTGGTCGTACCTCATGCAGTCGTATTTGGGCAGAATAATCTCGACGGCGTGGCCGGAATTCTGCAACTCCCGACTCAACCCATAAACTACGTCCCCCAAACCGCCTGCTTTGATGACGGGGGCGCACTCTGAGGCAATTTGTACGATGTACATTTTTTTTGCTTACTCCTGGCTGAATCAAAAAATATTTTCTTAACTTGACAAAGTATATGATTTCTCGCCAAATAAGCAAGTCGCTCGTTAGACATAAAAGGGCGATCGCGCTTCCGGCTAGCAGAATTCGGGGCTGTGGCCCACAAACGCAGGCGAGACAAAGGACACATACGCGGCACAGCCTCAAAAGTCGAGTTCTACCTTATTCGATCGCATTTGTCAACTAAATATTTCAAAAATTTTTGTGGAATTTTCGCGAAAATTTCTCGCAGGATGCTGATAACTGATTATCAGACAACACTTGTTTGGCTACCAAACATCAACTCAGCGATTCTATTGTGGAAACTCAACCAGCAAATGCCGTGTCTAGCATTCATCCAGAGACTCTTCAGGAGGCCCTCGCCGATGCCCGACACCAACAATAGGGAGAACAATTTAAACCAACAACTCAAACAGCTAGTTGCTGAAGCCTGTTCGCATCCGCCCAAAAGCTTGATGCGACGGCAAAAACTCAGCGAGATAGTGAGGCTGATCGTGAGATCCGGCAAACTTTGGCAAGAAAACACGCCTCATTATAACGATGCCCTACAGCAAACTTGGGTGTATTTTTGTCGCAATGTTTGCGTTTGCGAAGAGAACACCACAAGAATTTTCGATCCGAATCGAGCCAGTCTCATTACTTGGCTAGGCAACTATCTCATGATGCGGCTGAGAGACTTTTGTATCGAAGAAGCAAAGGATCAAAATAGAGTTATTTTCCCGACAAATTTAGACGATTCAGAACTAATTAACCCGATAAATAATGTCGAAAATCCGCCGACTCATTCTGACAGTCCGCTAGTTATTCTAGAAGAGACTAAAAAATGGGTGCTGGCAGATATAGAGGGAGAGTTAAGAAGCGTTTACATCAAAGAACGCCCCGATGTCACTTGCCAAATCTTAATTTTGAAGCGTCTTCCCCCGGAGACTCCCTGGAAAAATATTGCTCTTGAATTTAACTTGCCACCGTCAACCGCGCCCAACTTTTATAAAAGAGAGTGTTTGCCCCGCTTGCGAAATTTTGCCAAAAAGCAAGGATATCTAGAATGATAGTTGACAGTTGATAGTTGACAGTTGACAGTTGGCAGTTGGCAGTTGGCAGTTGACGGTTGAGAGTTAACAGTTAACAGTTAATAGCGATGTTTGTTAGACTTGAATTAAAATATCGCCGCTCAAACAACCTTGGAATAGGGAGCAGTTCAGTTTTGTGAAAAGCATTTTTTTTATTATAGTGCGAGCGTCCCCGCTCGCGGATTCTACAACTCGCGAGCGGGGACAGCACTATAAATGCCAAACTGAGATGCTCCCTTGGAATAGGGCATAACAACCCTGAAAATTGGGTAATTTTTAATTAGTAATATAGCGCTTCTCAGAAAAGTGAGGTATGCCCTATGCCCTATGCCCTATGCCCTATGCCCTATGCCCTATGCCCTATGCCCTATCCCCATAAGTACCTCATCTTTTTGAGAAAGGCTAGAGAAAAGTATGTTTTTGAGTTTTCATCATAAAACTATAGTTCAAAGAGGAGAATCCCGATGAATGGCAATCTTAACAATATCAGGCAATCATCTATTCCACTGCCCATTACTACAGCAGCGCTGCGGCTGGCAGAGAACTTTTCAAATATTAAAGGATTGAGCACAGCAGAAAAAAGAGACCAAGTTTATTTCAACACTTTAGCTGTATGTGCAGTAAAAGATTACATGGAAATGATGGATATTCCTACAGATTTGAAAGCCAGCGACAGTTGGAACCCTGCCATGCGCCTTTACACCGATGCAGCAGATTTGAAATTAACTCAATTTGGCTATTTGGAATGCCGCCCTGTGAAGTCTGGCAAGTTTTGTGACATTCCGCTAGAAATACCTGACGATCGCATTGGTTTAGTGGCAGTTGAAATCGATACACAGCGGCAAGAAGCTACTTTGCTGGGATTTATTGCAACTGCAAGTGCTGGCGAGTTGGCGATCGACAAATTACAAAGTGTTGAAAAATTGCTGCTACATTTGGATAGTCTGAAACGAAGCAAAAAAGCTGTACAACTCAGTCAGTGGCTGCACAATATTTTCGAGGCCAGTTGGCAGTCTGTAGCAGAAGTTTTAGCGCCACCAGAACCTAGTTTAGCTTTTCGTTACGGCAGCGCAGTCGTGCGGGCTAAGACGATCCATCTGACACCAGATATCTCGGAACCAGTATCAACAACCCTCAACTATTTTCGGGGAAAACCTAATTTAGATAGGGGTGTAGGAGTAGCTGCCGAATCTGTAGCTTTGGTGGTGGCGATCGCACCAACGACTGATAGTGATATTAATATTAAAGTACAGGTGCATCCGATCGCCCGAGCAGACAGCTTGCCGCTCAACCTGACTCTGAAACTCATCGACGGCGAAGGAACGACTGTCATGGAAGCTTGTGCAGTCAAAAAAGACAACGGCTGCATGACACTGGAATTTGCTGCCGATCGCGGAGAATGTTTCAGCGTTGTGGTAAAACTGAAAGAAATATGTATAGCAGAGAATTTTGTCGCTTAAATCTGCCCGCTGGTTACAAGCTGTTCAGCATTAAAATTGAACCTTTACCAGGAAGTTAGCTTGAGGAATCAAAAATCTCAGTGTATCAAAGACCTGAGAGTGTCAACCATGCAAAAATTAGTTGTCTTAAAGCTAGATGATAACTTGACAAAAGGCGTGCGAGCTACTCTGGAAATCGGCCCGGAAGGAGAACGGGCCACAGTAGAAATCCAAGGTTTCCTGCCTCCGAAACCAGAAATAGCTGACAACTACGATCGCTGGCAGTCAGTGTACCGCAGTTTGGGAGATTTCCGCATTAAGCCGATCGCAATTACCATTAGTAGCTCTCGTGCGGAACAGTTGGCAAAATGCCGGGATTTGGCAGCACAATTAAGCCAGCAAATCAATAGCTGGCTCTATTCCGAATCGTTTCGCCAACTCAGAGAAACATTGCTCGCACAATTAAGCCCGTTGGACACAGTTCGATTTTTAATCAAAACTGACGACATTGTTTTGCGGCGGCTGCCTTGGTACTGTTGGGATATTTTCGATCGCTATCCGAAAGCCGAAATTGCTTTAAGCGCCACTTCTATAAAACCGCAGGTTTGGGATCCCCCTAAATCCCCTTTAAGAAGGGGGAATTTGACACAATTCTCCCCCCTTTGTAGGGGCGGTGCCCCCGTGCCCGCCCGCTGGGGGGGATCTCCGATTTCAGATCCCCCTAAATCCCCTTTAAGAAGGTGGAATTTGAGTGAATTCTCCCCCCTTTGTAGGGGCGGTGCCCCCGTGCCCGCCCGCTGGGGGGGATCGGAGAGTTTTGGAAAAGGTCATAAAAATCTCGTCAGAATTTTAGCAATACTGGGTAACAGTCAAAATATTGATATTGAACAAGACTGCAAAATCTTGGCAGAATTGCCATCAGCAGAAATTACATTTTTAGTCGAACCAAGCCGCCGCCAAATCTGCGAACAGCTTTGGGAAAAAAACTGGGATATCTTATTTTTTGCCGGACACAGTTCTACCGACAGCGACGGTCGAAGTGGTAAATTTTATATCAATAAAACCGAGAGTTTAACAGTTGAGGAACTGAAACACGGTTTCAGGCTAGCAGTTAACAGCGGCTTGCAATTGGCTGTTGTGAATTCCTGCGACGGATTGGGCCTAGCGCGACAGCTAGAAGATTTGGGAATCCCGCAAACGATCGTGATGCGGGAACCGGTGTGCGATCGAGTTGCCCAAGATTTTTTGAAGTATTTTCTCCAATTTTTTTGCAGCGGGGAATCTTTGTATGTGTCAGTGCGCCTCGCGAGGCAAAGATTGGCAGAATTAGAGTCAGAAATTCCGGGCGCGGATTGGCTGCCGGTAATTTGTCAAAATCCGGCATCCCAGCCGCCGACTTGGCAAGAGTTGCTGCACAAACCCGAGGTGAAAAATGCCAGTAATTCGCCATCTTTATCTTGGCGGCGCCGTTTTGGGAGCGGGCTGTTGTCGATCGCAATTGCTGCTGTTTTTGTCCTGGGAATGCGATCGCTGGGCTGGCTGCAAGTATCGGAATTGCAAGCTTTTGACGAATTGATGCGCCTGCGTCCCCCCGAAAGCTCGGATTCGCGTTTGTTGCTGGTGGAAGCAACGGAAACGGATATCGAAAAATACGGCTTTCCGCTGCCGGATGGGACGATCGCCAAAGCAGTAGCAAATTTAGCACAGTATCGGCCGCAAACGATCGCCCTGGATATCTTTCGCCCTCGCCCCTCCGGAGTCGGTTATGCGGCATTGGCTGCTAGCTTTAAGAGCGATCGAAGTTTAATTGGTTTGTGCAGCGTCAAAGAAAGCGGCAAACCGAACAAATGCGGCATCAAACCGCCGCCTGCACTGCCAAAAGAGCGCCTCGGGTTCAGCGATGTGGTGGCTGATGCCGATGGCACTCTCCGCCGCCACTTGTTGTTTATCCAGCCGCATAGAACCGATAGTTGTGCTACTGAACATTCTTTAAACATGAGGGCTGCGCTCCATTACCTAGCAGCAAAAGGCATCACACCAGAAACTCTACCAGGAGATAAGATAGAGCTGGGAAAGGCGGTTTTTGCACCGATTCACGGCAGTACAGGCGCTTATCACAACCTGGACGATCGCGGTTTTCAAATTATGCTCAATTATCGATCGCCCCAAAATTTTATTCGGCGAGTTAGCCTGACACAACTGTTAGAAGGAAAAGTCAGTCCCAATTTGATTAAAGACCGAATTATTTTTATAGGTGTGACGGCGCCGATTTCCAATCCCGATTATTTTTTTACACCCTACAGCGCGCGAGAAATACCTTATCAGAAAATGCCGGGGGTGTTGCTTCAAGCACAAATGTCTAGTCAAATTATCAGTGCTGCTTTGGATGGGCGCCCGCTGCTGCAAATTGTTCCTGTGTGGCAAGAAATGCTGTGGATTTTGGGCGGCGCAGCAGTTGGCGGCACGATCGCGATTTTCAGCCGGCGCAGGCTGTTTGCGGTGTTGCGGGCGATCGCTTTTGCGGGGATTTTGGGCGGAGTTTGCTGGTTTTTGCTAATCCAGGGTTGGTGGGTGCCTTTGGTACCGTCGGTTGTGGCAATGTTGGGGGCGTGTGGTATTGCGATTTTTTGTAAGCGAATCTAGAACCGTCTCTGTTAGATAGGTACGTTGTTGCGCTTGAGCGCTCTTAGTATATCTACGATCGGAGCGCTGAAGCGCAACTACATACCTTTTTTTTGGGATTTTAAATTATATCACATCTGGCTGTACCGGAATTGTTAAACCACAGAGAGCGCAGAGGACACAGAGGGAGAGTATAGAGAGATGAATTATCATTCCTATGAAGAGCGGATTTGAATTTATTTATTCAATAGACTTGTATTGCCAAATTATTTTGGCAATTCAATCCTAATTGGAAAATATCCTGTGATTGCGAGCATTCGGAGCAAATGTGTAACCGTATCCGCGAACTGTTTGAATAAAATTTGGCACAGCCCGATCGACTTTAGCCATTTTCTTGCGAATCTGGCCGATATGCACGTCCACCACTCGCTCTTCTGATGCGTAATTGGATTTCCAGCCCCAAATTTTTTCGATTAGCTGTTGGCGAGTCCAAGCTTCATCTGAATGAGTTGCCAAAAAACACAAGATCTCATATTCTAATTTGGTTAGAGTCAAAGTTTTATCCTGCAATCTTACTTCCCTACTCATTAAATCAATTTCTAGTTGACCGCAGACAAGGCGGGGCGGGTTGACGGTTCTCCCACGCCGCAACAAGACTTCTACTCTAACTGCTAGTTCTTCAATACTGAAGGGTTTGCACATAAAATCGTCAGCACCTGCTTGCAGGATTTTAATTCGATCTTCTTCGGCGGTGCGGCTGCTCAGAATCGCGACTAAAACATTCGTCCGCTTTTGCATTTCTTGACAAAGTTTATAGCCTGTAGTATCGGGCAAATTCCAATCTAAAATCACGAGAACTGGGTTGAATTCATCAAATATTTCTAATGCTGTTTGGCCGTCGGCTGCAAATTGTACTTCATATCTCTGTTTCAGAAAGCGGTAGACTAGATTGCGGACGGGGGCGTCGTCTTCTACAACTAGAATTTTGGTGTTTTGAGCGGCAGAGATTTTCATAATTTTCAACTCAATTGTTAATGGTGCAAAGTTAATTAGTAATATCATGTCCGGTCAAACAACTATCATGATTTGGGTTCGTAGTGAGGACTT
>NZ_JAHREU010000073.1:283-26519 GCF_020883145.1 Microcoleus sp. CAWBG27 | reverse complement strand
TAGTCCTCTGATTATGAGGACTGAAGTCCTCACTACAAACCGGATTTTAGTTCGTAGTGAGGACTTTAGTCCTCTGATTATGAGGACTGAAGTCCTCACTACAAACCGGATTTTAGTTCGTAGTGAGGACTTTAGTCCTCTGATTATGAGGACTGAAGTCCTCACTACAAACCGGATTTTAGTTCGTAGTGAGAACTTTAGTCCTCTGATTATGAGGACTGAAGTCCTCACTACAAACCGGATTTTAGTTTGTAGTGAGGACTTTAGTCCTCTGATTATGAGGACTGAAGTCCTCACTACAAACCGTTTTTGTTGCTGCTGATTGACTGAACATGATTTAAGTCATTCCCAATCGAAAATCGAAATGACTTATCCAGGCCCGATCGCCTTTCTGTGAAGATTTCAGCCAAAAAACTAATTTTTTCGCGGGATTTGGCAATTCTTTACAAAATTTAACCGAAACTCCCCATTAGGCTTCGCCGATTAGCGTGAAAGCTGCCCAATCTCTGGGATTTGGGTGCTGCTGGATTGTCTCTAACATGGCGTTTCGTAGCGATTGAGCTTTGTTGCCCGTTCGATCGAGGTTTTGATAAAATTTCACCATCAAATCGGCTGTAGGAGCATCTGGCACCGCCCACAAAGACACGATCGCACTGGATGTACCAGCCGAAATTAAAGCGCGAGACAAGCCGATAACCCCGTCACCGGTAATCCGCCCCATGCCGGTATTGCAAGCACTCAAAACTACCAAATCCGCCTGGAGGTGCAGGTGCAAAATTTCCTCAGCCGTCAGCAAACCGCTATCGGTGCGATCGGGTGCAAAGGCGATCGCACTGCCGAGTCCGCGAGTGCGATCGAGCAATCCGTGGGTGGCAAAATGGACGATGCGGGCGTCTGACAACCGCTGAAGCACGGCAGATTTGGTAGCCGAATTCCCCGTCAGGGCTTGGGTTTGGAACAATTGGGCTATCGCGTTAGCTTCGGTTTCTGAATGCGGCAAAGCAGATAACTGCTGCGGAGGTTGGCCCGGTACCAGAGCAACTTCAGGCATCGTCGGATTTCCTACTACTAAAATATCCCCAGCTAAATTAGAATTTTCTTGCCGTTTTTGACTGGTTAATTCCAGAATTTGAATTGCAGGAGCGGTCAGAATAGTATGTTTTTCAATTAAGTATTTCCCAGCAGCATCTTGCAGCGCCGGAAACGGCACAAAAAACAGTTCGCCTTGAGGAATAAAGATAATTTTAGCTGCTGGATCTGTCGGCAACAAATCGGCGATCGGTTCGATTAGCAGTTGATGAAGTTTTTGCAAGCGTGGGTGATTGGTGAGGCTCGATTCCACTTTTGTTGCTACATCAATTGCAGGTCTCTTAATAGTCAACCCTGCGGGCCAAGAGGATTGGGAGAGGGAGAGAATGTTGTGAGTTTTATCGACAGATATTACTTGCCAAGGTTCCCAATTCGGCGCATCATCGTGGAGTTTGACTAAATCGCCCGGGTACATTTTTAGAGTGGGATTGAAATCGCGATTCCTGATGCCGATCGCCTCGCGAGAATCGGCAACCAATTCTTTAAGCGAAGTATGTTCGTAGTTGAGATCAACTTGGCGAAATGCGATTTCACCACTCGGCTGAATTACCCAAATAAAGAGTTCTTCTAAAAAAGAAATCGAATATTCGACAAAAGTTGCATTTTGGGCTCTGGCAATTTCTTGAATGCGATCGATGTTAGGCGGCTTAATATCGGGTATCGCATCTGAATTTGCCGACAACCGAGCACCCAGTAACTCTACAAAAGCTCGCGCGCGCGATCGCTCCGCAATTTCCAGTGCTGCTTCTATTTTGTTCTGGACGATCAGGGTTTTTTCCAAATGGCGGTAAGTTGCGGCTTGGGTTTCAAAAATAGATACTTTAAAGTTATCGCGATCGCTCAATTTGACCCGCAGCGATTCCCAAGTTTGAATTGCATCGCCCAGGACTGTTTCAGCTTCTGCAAACTTGCCAAAGTCAAATAAAGCAAGTCCTAAATTGTTGAGAGTTGCCCCTTCTGATGCGGTTTCGCCGATCGCCCGCGCGATCTCCAAACTCTTGCGGCTGTATTCGATCGCCCGCTGGTACTGCCCCAAACAGCGGTAAGCATTGCCCAAATTTCGGCAGGAAGTTGCTTCCCCAGAGCGATCGCCAATTTCCTGCTGAATATCTAAGGATTGTTTGTAAAATGCGATCGCCCGCAAGTAATGCCCCAAATTACTGTAAGCATTACCCAGAATCACCAAAGAATTAGCTTCCCCAAAGCGGTTGTCAATTTTCGGTGCAAGATTCAGGGACTTCTCACAGTATTCGATCGCCAATTGATTTTTCCCCAGGGAAACATAGGTACGTCCCAAAGCGTTTAAGGAGTTCAATTCTCTATGCTTAGAGTTGAGTTTTATTGCCATATCTAAAGACTGAAGTTGGCATTCGATCGCCTGCTGGTATTCGCCCAGGGAATGATATGCACTCCCCAAATCGCGCCAGAAATTAGGTTCTCCATAGAGGTTGCCGATTTCCGGCTCAATCTTTAAACACTGTTGGTGGCACTCAATTGCTTGCAAGTATTCCCCCAAAGCATTGTAAATATTGCCCAAAGCGTTTAAAGAATCCACTTGTCCAGCGCAGTCGCCGATATCTCGCTGAATATTTAGCGCTTGCTGGTGAGAGTCAATTGCTTGCGAGTATTCCCCCAGCGCGCTGTAAATATTGCCTAGATTGTTCAAAGAATTCGCTTCTCCGTAGCCGTTGCCGTTGTTTCTATGAATATTTAGCGACTCCTGATAGTATTCGATCGCCTGCGAGTATCTTTCCAGGGTATTATTATCACTGTCCGAGAAGGAATCTTGCTCGGGGTGCGCTATTTCTGGTCTCTTCAGAATATTAACAAAAAATTTATTATTAATAGGAGACTGAATCGATCGGTAAATCGACAACACATCTGCCGCCGACAGCGCCTGTTTGTAGAGCTGAATATCTCCAATATTGCCTCGATAAATGCCACCAAAATCGTCCGATCGCCTGCCAACAGTCAGGGGCATATTATTGCTGAGAGAACCCTGTTGGTATATGGGTCTGAATCGGTCATCTACTTCCTTGCCATCGACATACCAGCGCCCTCCATCCACTCGATCGCGATCGACAACAACCGCCACGTGATGCCATTGGCTGTCGCTGACAACTGGGAAAAGAGCCATTTTTTCTGGACGGTGTGCACCACAGTTTAGCCAACCTTTTGCATCCGCTATTTGCAGGTTAATTTTACTTTGATAAATAAACAAACTCCAGCCCTGAATAGGGCCGGAATTTTCAATCCGCTTATCGATAATTTTGACAATACCGTAATCTTCCGTGCGAATCCACGCACAGATAGAAAAGTCTTCTGTGCCGAAATCCAGTAGAGGAGTGACTGGGAAAGTAACGTAACCTCCTGTCAGCAGCAGGCTTTCTTGTGGCCCGTTTTGCGATGGCTCAACAGCACGGCAAACGCTGTCAATTAGCAGTGCTGGAGGGAGATCCGGGCGATCGCTCGCCAAGTTTCCTGCTGCATTAAATGACCAAAGGGCGATCGGTGCTGTATTGAAAGTGTTATAGACGCTTAATATCGGGTATTTCATCAGTTGATAATTGATGGTTAATTATTGGTAATTAGTTAACGCAGTTTTCTCGATCGTTCCGAGAGTCCGACAGGGGTTAAAAACCCCTGTCTCATAGCTAAAGTCCTCTAAAAGAGGACTAAAATAGACCGTAATTTCGATCGTAATTAACAGTCGGTTTCAACCGACTTTTGCTATGAGGCAGGGGTTTAAACCCCTGCCGGACTGCGGGTGTAACGTGTTTGTCAACACCAATCACCTTAAAAATCCCCTACTCCTGGGATTGCGTAAATCCTATTTTAATATTCATCCCTACCTCAAACAAACAGTTATAAAACAATCCCATCCAAAAGCACAAATGGATGCTGCAATAAAGCCTCCCAATCAGCCTCCAAAGTCGCCAGAGAAGATATTTTCTCAAATCCACTTAACTCGGCTAGCGCTTCATACCGCAAATCATTTTCAGCATAAATCAGCAGCCTTTCCTCTAAAGTAGCTACCTGTAATTGACTCAAAAGTTTGTCCCGCAGCGCAACTAATTCAGTAATAGTTTCGTACCACAAACCGTGTTTGGCCAACAGTAAAACGCGATGCCTCAGCGATGCGGTTTCTAGCTGAACTAAGATTTCTGGTGCCAATTTCACTCGCTCAACACACCCGTAGCGAGAGATATTGTCGCAGAAAAAATCCCAGCGATATTTTTTGCCAATTTCCAGAGGAGGTGCATTGGGTGGTAAGAAAAAACTCGCAAGTCCCGCTGTTTTTGCAAGCTGAAAAAATGTTCGGAAAACTACTTCTTGATTTTCTTCGTCTCGCAGCACAAACTCCAAGGGAATGTCATCGGGAAATGGAGCCGGCAAGTACAGCCAAAAAGTCGGATGTGCGATCGCAGTCAATCCTAAATTTAGAGCCGGAATTAAAGCTAAAAAGTGGTGAAGATCGTCGCGGCTACCTGCATCTCCGCGATCGCCCGGTGCACCCCGCGCGGGCGGCTCGTAAGCCAGTACCTGCGGCTGCAAATGCGGTGACTCGGATGAATCCGCGAGCATCGCAGCCAATCCAGGTTGAACAATTGTGACAGCAAGCAGCAAATTAATCGCCGCCTGCTGTAAGAGCAGTTTTTTTTCATTCATAAACTATCTGCGAGGTAGAGGTACAAAGTCTCAGGGCGATCGCACAGCAACCTGACAATAATCATGGCAGACTTTTATCTGCGTTTATCTGTGTTTATCTGCCTTAATTTGCGGTTTTTATAATCAATCATTGTGAACCCAAGTCGAAATATCTGCAACTAAGTGACAAATTCCGAAAAACCTAACTCATTCGATCGCTTTTGTCAACTCAATTTCTTGATGCAAATCGCCAGTTGTCTCGTCTTTTTCCGAATATCGATCGCATAACTAACTCAAAGATTATTCCTAACTTTTCGATACTTACTTAAATCTGCTACCTTTTCTGCTACCCTAAAAGCATATAGCTATCTTACCAAATAGCAGACCGCGTTCCTCCACAATTCTTGAGAAAAACTTATGTCTGCGATCGCACCATCCCCCAACCCACCCGTTTTAGAAGAACTTCGCTCCGGATTGCCCAACATTTGCGGTTCCGAAGCAGAAATCAGCGCCGCTACCAACAGTAACGAACCAGTCTTTTTACCTAAGACAAATCTGCGCCTCGAAAACATTCAAGCCGGATTCGCCTGCGCCCTCCATATGCACCAACCAACCATTCCAGCCGGTGCAAACGGCGAACTAATCTGCAATCTCCAGAATATGTTTGAAAATCCCAACCAAGGAGACAATCACAACGCCGGAGTCTTTGCTTGGTGCTATTCCCGCATGGGAGAATTCATTCCCCAATTGATAGCCGAAGGCTGCAACCCGCGAATTATGCTCGACTATTCGGGCAATTTATTGTGGGGATTGCGCCAAATGGGACGCGATGATGTACTCAACAATCTCAAGCGAATTACCTGCGATCCTCAATACCAACCCCACGTAGAATGGCTGGGGACAATGTGGAGTCACGCCGTTATTCCCTCAACTCCAATCCCCGACATTAAACTCCAAATTCAAGCATGGCAACATCATTTTGCGGCAATTTTTGGCTTGGATGCTTTGAAGCGCGTTAAAGGTTTTTCGCCACCAGAAATGCACTTTCCCAATCACCCCGATACACTGTACGAATACATCAAAGCTTTGAAAGAATGCGGCTACCGCTGGCTGATGGTGCAGGAACATTCTGTGGAAAACCCCGATGGTTCGGGATTGTCGCAAGACCAAAAATACATTCCCAACCGTTTGCAAGCCCGCAATTCTCGCGGCGAAACCATCAGCATTACGGCTTTGATTAAAACTCAAGGTTCTGATACAAAATTGGTTGGACAAATGCAGCCTTATTACGAAGCGAAAGTCCGCAACAAACAGCAAATTGGCAATGTCACGATTCCTTCTTTGGTGACGCAAATTGCTGACGGTGAAAATGGCGGCGTGATGATGAATGAATTTCCCAGCGCCTTTATGAAAGCTTGGCACGAAAACCGCTCTCAAGGTGGCGGAAAATCCGGTGTTGTCGGTTTAAACGGCACTGAATATTTGGAGATAATTGAAGCGGCGGGGGTTAATCCCGATGATTATCCGATTTGTCAGGGAATCAACCAGCACAAAATCTGGCAGTTAGTCGATGCTGATAGTGCGACACCGGAAAAAGTCGAAAGTGCGATCGGGCAACTCAAGCAAACCGACCACAATTTTCACATGGATGGTGCTTCTTGGACAAACGATTTGAGTTGGGTGAAGGGCTACGAAAACGTCCTGGAACCGATGAATCAACTCAGCGCCGCATTTCACCAAAAGTACGATCGGCTGGTGCAGCAAGATGCCACAGTTACCAAGCAGTTTGAATACCAGCAAGCTTTGCTTTACAACTTATTGGTACAAACAAGCTGTTTCCGCTATTGGGGACAGGGAACTTGGACTGATTACGCCCGGGAACTTTACAACCGCGGCGCTGCTTTAATGAAGTAGGAAAATTGATCGTAGGGTGCCCCGGAAACCAACTGTTAGAGTAGTGTCAAATATCTGGACTGACGCACCTTACCGCTTTAATGAAGTAACAAAATTAATCGTAGGGTGCGTCAGCAACCAACTATTTGACCAGTGTCCAATATTAGCTCTGACGCACCCTACACCTGTTAGCAAATTCCGGGCAATTCCCCCTGCCCGATGCCCGATGCCCCATTCCCAATTCCTACATTTCCTGCATCAAACGCAAATAATTTTGCCGCATCTGCGTCATATTTTCCATCATTCTATTGGCCATATCTTTCTCAACCTCGCTCATTTGCTGCCAAAATAAAGCAGAACGCCTGGCAAGAATTGCGTCTTCCCACAACATCTCCAAAAGTTGCGCCGCCATCGGATTTTCAGCATCGATAATTCCGCACAATTGCTCAAAAGCTCGGTTAGCTTCGGCGTGACTCCCAACATCCTGAGCGAGTGTCAGGCATTTTTTGAGTTGTACGATCGGGTTTTCAGAAGAATAAGCCATAATTCGATCGAGATAAGTGACAAAATTTACAGTGACATCTTTGACATTACTTGAATGTAGACACAGCCGCACAGTTCCCAATATACCAACGCCAAGGTAAATCCATCCCTTGCGAAATCCCGAGCCGCGTAGTTTGCACGATATTAATCGTACCTGAGTCGATCGCCTCCTGAAATTGGACACTCCGGTGTTCCAACCGCAGCGCTTGGTCGGAATCCAAGGGTAAACCGCTAAAAGTTCGATCGATCTCCAGCACCTTACACAGCTTCCCAGGCCCGGCCGCGAGGCGCAACTGCTTTTTTTCGGGAATTGCAGCAAACTTGACAGGAGGCGCATCTAGCTGCAAAGCTCGAATCAGCACAGCGCTACCCACTCCCTCCGCATCCGTCACCACGTTAAAACAGTGATACATCCCGTAGATAAAGTAAACGTAGCCGATACCCGCACGCCCGAACATCGCCTGATTGCGAGGAGTCTGCTGTCGGTAAGCGTGACAAGCGGGATCTCCGGGGGCGTAAGCTTCGGTTTCCACAATCATTCCCCGAATAATCTCCCCATCAGGAAACTGTCGCACCAGAGTACAGCCCAGCAAATCAGGCGCTACGCTGGTAGATGGCCGCGCCAGCCAAAAAGATTCTACAATCTGAGTATTTGCACTCATCAAACAGGAGACAGTAAATTATGGACGTTAAGTTAGTTTTAGCAGTCTTGACAGCAGTTTTCACCGTGTGCTGTTTGTTCTTCGGCACAAAAAACGGATTCTACGATAGTGACAAGTATCACGGTAACGGTTCTGCTCACTAATTTTATCTGGTAATTACTGGCCTAAAAAAACCGTCGCCTGTGATTCAGACGACGGTTTTTTGTTTTTTTGAGCGCATTGTCAAGCAATTATATGTCTTGGGTGTATGCCACGCGGTGGATGAATATGTAATTATTGAACCGCGAAGGCGCAAAGTACGCGAAGGAAGATAAGAGCAGAAGCAGGAAAGGATTTCGCAGCAGATATTATCTCATTGACGATCGCTATATTTGCTGGAATTAAGGGTGAATGTTGCCATCGGGCATTTTAGTTCCCTGCATTGTAGCATTCTCGAAATCCGCGCATCCCGGAAGATTGAAACGCATTGTGGCTCCTCGGTCTGTTGATTTCATGTTAAAACCAACTACTGCATTTTCTGGGTTATTCTTTTCGGGTACGGCACTGACTTTAAAATCCATATTTGCTGCTTGACCGTTAGTATCAAGATTGAAACTTATGCCGCTACATCCCAAATCAGAACCAGTCAGGTTGGCTTTATTCAAGTTGGCATTTTTGAGGTTGGCATTCGCCAGTTTTGCTCCCGACAAATTAGCACCTTCTAGGTTGGCTCCCTGCAAGTTAAATCCTTGTAAGTCCATTCCCTTCAAGTTGACATTGCTGAGATTGCATTCGGGACACTGTTTGGTCTCCAGCAATTGCTTGACTTGGTTTTGCTTGTTTAAATCAGGTATGTATTTGACCGCAGCCAATAAAACGGCGATCGACAATCCAGCAGTAACTATATTTTGGATTTTCATAAAAATTCTTAAAAGCCACTGTGGCTTTCTATCTCGGTTAATTATTAATACAGCAGCGCGATCGACCTCTCCTGAATTTCCACAACAAAATTGTCTGTATTTCAGATAAGCCGGTTCGCACAATTAAATCCCGCCTTCTCTCCCTCGGCTGTGCCGCTTTTGGTTTCGGACTCGCCCGTCGGTCTGCTTCACTTCGCTTTGGGCAGCCCACCAACAAACTTTTTTTACCTCAGGCAACGTATGCGCATATACCTGCGGGCTGAAAAAAAAGAAACCTTATTTATATCCCTAGCATGAGCCAATCTTAGAAAAATTTGAGGATGATGAAAGAGAAATGCAATGCCGTACCTGCGCTGTTGTAAGTTCTGGGCAACTACTTTTGTCACAATTGCTTTGAGTAATTAATGTACTTACAAAACGGTTAGCAGCAGCTCAGGTTCCTCAACCTCGCCAGAACACACCCTACCTGTAATCCCGACAATTCGGAGCGGCAATGAACACAATCAAACCCGAAACCAGAAGATCGCGCTTCATGGCTCTGCTGCTGACAACGCTGCTGACCTTTCCGTTTTTGAGTGCTTGCGGTTCTAGCAAGGAAAGTTCGGCTCCCCCGCCGACCGTTGACGACACTCGCGCTGGATCAGTGCAAACTAATCGCGCCACTCCTACGCCCGAAGCAAAAAAAGGATTGAGCAATACTCAAAAAGTAGCGATTACTTTAGCAGGAGCGGCCGCCCTTTACTACATCTACAATCAGCACAAAAATAAACAAGAACAGGGGGCGCAGGGAAAACATTACCTTTCCAAAAACGGTCGGGTTTACTACCGCGATGCCCAAAATCGCGCTCACTGGGTAACGCCACCGCCTGAAGGAATTAAGGTTAATGTTCCTGAGTCCGAAGCAGCGCGTTACCGGGAATTCCAGGGATACAACAACCAAACTACCGGTCGAGACTTGAAAGGCTTGCCGGAAGCTACAAGTCCTGTTCCGGCACAGTAGCCTCACCATTGGAGATTTTAGATTGCAGGTTCCATGATTTTCCCTTAACTCTGGTATTCCCAATCTAAAACAACAGTTTTTCAGCACATAAAACAGAGGAACTTTATCATGGTAGACGGATTTTTTCGGAAGTTAAAAGATGCGATCGTCGGGCCAGACAGCGAGCAAGTCGATCCTGACACCAATTATGAAGATCCCTCAAATCCCGGAGATTTCGCTAACGCCCGCCCGGCCAGCGAAGACCCCTACGGCGACCCCGCCGACTACGGAGACTTTGCTAACGCCCGCCCGGCCAGCGAAGACCCCTACGGCGACCCCGCCGACTCCTATGCGGATGCCGGACAGTTCGGCAACCTGACCCCCGCCAGCGAAGACCCCTACGGCGACCCCGCCGACTCCTATGCGGATGCCGGACAGTTCGGCAACCTGACCCCCGCCAGCGAAGACCCCTACGGCGACCCGGCGGATGAGGAAACCGCTTAAATGGAGTAAGTTGGCTAGAAAAATTACCTGGTAAGCAAAAGCGCCCCTGAGGGGGTGTTTTTTTTGCTAGTTCTCAAAAACGGAGAGGGTGGGACTAGAAAACCATTAGCGCGAAAATTGAGCGAAAAAATTCTTGTCTAACTATAGAATTAACCCAGAAGCCTTGATAGAAAAGAGATAAAAACAACGGAGAGGGTGGGATTTGAACCCACGGAACCTTGCGGTTCACCTGATTTCAAGTCAGGCGCATTCGACCACTCTGCCACCTCTCCAGGCGCATAGATTTTATCATACCAGCAATTGCCGCTAACTACAAGCAGTTGCAGATTCAGTCTGCCGATAAAGAATTTGTTCTCTTTGCACCGCGAAATCTTCCCCTACCCAGACTAGAGACATTTCCGACACTGTTCCTTTTTCCAGCAGGACGATCGAGAAATTCCGCAATTTCGAGCACTCTTTCTCCACAATTCGCGGTACGCTGGCCGCATTCAAATACACCGTACCCTTCGCACTCACCACTGACTTCCGCAACTCGTGCTTAGTGTGTCGCAGTTGGTGGTGCATATGACCAAAAGTTACCAGAGGTATCCGCTTACCAGAATTGCGAGTTCGATCGATCGCCTCCCCAAAATCTGGGTCGCCCCAATCCCCTCCCAGCGGCTTCCAATCACGCCCGCAGGGGTCTTCAGCAGCCTCTCCCAGCCCCGTCGGGCCCGTGTGACCAAGAAAAATCACATTTTCGCAGTCCGCATCTGCCGCCGCCCCTGCAATTAGCCTCGCCGACTCCTCAAAACTTTCTACACCAAACCACTCCGAATAAAAATCGTTGTACTTCCACTCCGAACCCCCCCAAGTAAACGGGCGACTTCCCACCACGGTTATGTCCAATTCGGGAAAATCCCGTTTCCCATAACCGACGTGGGCTTCTCCCATTAAATCTAACTGCTGTTTTACCCGATTCTCAACGGTGCGATCGTAAGGGCACTGACTGCGGCCCCACTCCGTCGCCGTGTACCAAGCGTCATGGTTTCCAAACACTACTGCTTTCGGAATGTCCAAAGATGCGATCGCCCGCACCACATCCACCGACTCGTTCCCAAAATCTCCCACAAACAGCACCAAATCAACGCCAAGATGCTTCAGGGCCTCGCCGTCTTCTGGTTCCCACCGATCGTGAACGTCCCCCACCACTGCAATTTTGATAGATTTAGTCTGATTCATTTGATTTGTCATGCGCGATCGATCCCTAGCCCCTTCTTCTTCAGCATAAGAAACAGCGACCAATTTTTGCACTCTCCCCCAGCCAATTTTAGATTTTAGATTTTAGATTTTAGATTATTTCAACCCAACACCCGCTTACCACCGTTTTTGGTGAATTCAACTATAATTCAAAATATTAAGTCCAGCCGCCACCTTCCCCGGAATATTTTAACTGTGTTTACCACCGCACCTGCTCAAAACTTGACCCAAACCAGACTGCCCGACGACTTGTTCGCAGCAATTAACGCCCTCAAACAAGAGTTAAACGCCGTCATTCTCGCCCACTACTACCAAGACTCCGACATTCAAGACATCGCAGACTTCATTGGCGACTCCCTCGAACTTGCTCGCAAAGCAGCCAACACCAACGCCGATGTCATAGTTTTTGCCGGAGTTCATTTCATGGCGGAAACCGCAAAAATCCTCAATCCCGACAAATTAGTATTGCTACCCGACTTAAATGCAGGGTGTTCCCTCGCCGACAGTTGCCCGCCCGAAGCCTTTGCAGCCTTCAAAGCCGATCGCCCAGACCATTTAGTTATTTCCTACATTAACTGCACCGCCCAAATCAAGGCAATGAGCGACATAATTTGCACCAGCTCCAACGCCGTCAAAATTGTCAACCAAATTCCGAAAAATCAGCCGATAATTTTTGGGCCCGATCGCAATCTCGGCCGCTACGTCATCGAACAAAGCGGCAGACACATGGAACTCTGGCAAGGAGCCTGCATCGTCCACGAAAACTTCTCAGAAAAAAAGATAGTTCAACTCAAAATCGAAAATCCCGAAGCCGAAATCATCGCCCATCCAGAATGCGAACCTCCGGTACTTCGCCACGCCAATTATATCGGCTCAACCACCGCTTTGCTCAAATATTCTCAATCGAGCGATCGCCAAGCTTTTATTGTCGCCACCGAACCGGGAATCATTCACCAAATGCAAAAGCAAACACCGCACAAACGCTTTATTCCCGCTCCTCCTAACAATAATACCTGTGCTTGCAACGAATGCCCCCACATGAGATTAAATACTTTGGAAAAATTGTATCTAGCTATGAAAAATCAAACCCCCGAAATCACCATGTCTCAAGACCTGCAACGAGCCGCCTTGCAACCTATCCAGCGAATGCTAGAAATGAGCTAAGAATCAATAAATAATTGTCAATCAGGTTAGTAGTGAGGAATGCGAGTCCGCATCAGGTTAGTAGTGAGGAATGCGAGTCCGCATCAGGTTAGTAGTGAGGAATGCGAGTCCGCATCAATTACTAGAATTATTCGTTTTTACTACCAACTTTTTTAATCGCAATCGGAGGCACTTGACAAAAGACCCTCTGACTTACAGACTCCATTATACCTCTTGCAAAAATCGGAAAACACCCTGAAATTATCTGCGTTTATCTGCCTTTATATGTGTTTGTATGTCTGAGATATGCCGTTTCTGTATCAATCAAAGACTGATACAAGAGGTCTCTTTTCCACCAGCAGATCTCCCACCCATAAAATATTAGCATTGATGTGCATTCATTGGCTGTTTCCTATTGTATTAAACACTGAGGCAATTGGGGAAATCTAATTTTTGTAAAAAGCATTTCTTTGTTTAAATGCGAGCTTAAGAGTTAGCGTATTGTACAACTCGCGATATCTTAAGCTCGCACTATAAATGCAAAACAGAGATGCTCCAGAGGTCATTCAAGTAAGAATGCGCTAGCAGACTTGGAGTTGGCGGACTAACTCCAAATCCTTAACTCATAAATCATTCCCAAATCTAACATCTAACATTGTATGATTTCCGAAAAACTGATTGTTTTTACCCGCTATCCTGAACCGGGCAAAGCCAAAACTCGACTAATTCCTGTGCTAGGAAAAACAGGTGCTGCCAACCTGCACCGCTTGATGGCACAAAAGGCGATCGCCCGCGCCCGCGCCCTCTCCCTCCAAAACTCCGGGCGATTATCAGTTGAAATTCACTACACAGGCGGCAACCAGCAACAGATGCAAGAATGGTTGGGAACAGATATTATTTATCAAAATCAAATAGAAGGCGATTTGGGTGCAAAAATGACAGCAGCGTTTCAACAATCTTTTAATTCCGGGATTGACAAAGCTGCAATTATAGGAACAGATTGTCCCGCCCTGAAAGTAGAAATCATGGCACAAGCTTTTGACAAACTGAGCCAGCACGATTTAGTTTTGGGCCCAGCAACAGACGGAGGTTATTATCTGATCGGGCTGCGCCGATCGATACCGGAATTGTTCAACGGAATTAAGTGGGGAACCAGTGAGGTATTTGCTTCTACGCGGGCGATCGCCCAAAACCTCGACCTCAATATTGCTTATCTTCCCACTCTTGCCGATATCGATTTACCGGAGGATTTACTTCGTTTAGATCTTAGTATTTTAAATAAATAAACTATATTCATGCGATCCGATCGATCAGAAATTCTGATCTTTTATTTATAAATAATACTTGATTGTGAAACCACAAGGTCATAATATAGTAATTGTATTTGTCTAACCAAATGCAGCGGTTAGACAGCGCTTGCGACAATAGTCGCAAGCGCGAGAAAAAGCCAAAAATTAGCAAATAAAAGCAAATAAATTAGTAAATAATCAAACTAGGGACAGTTTTTGATTGTCAATCTTAGAATCAGGGTTTCAGGGCGATCGAGAACGAGGGCAACGCTTGCCAGACACAGGAATTACCTGCGGGAAATCAAGGGTTATCAGACGCGGAACTCAAAAGGCAAGTTCGCGATCGCACTTTGCGACAAGAGTGAAACCCGGTTTCTTCGTATATTTATCGTGACCAGAGAGTAAAATTCGTAGAAACCCGGTTTCTATCCGCCCCATGTGTCAGCCATCAAACTGTCGCTACCTGTTGAAATAACAGATAAGCTTTGTACAAAACCCGCCCTCTCTCTCTCCAGCGGTGATCGATTCTCTATGCCGCCCGAAAATCTCAATCTCAAAATTTCCATTATCATTCCTGTCTTAAACGAAGCAGCTACAATTGCCTCAGTCATCTCCACCGCCCAAAATGCCAAAAATGTCGAAATTATCGTCGCCGACGGCGGCAGCAACGACGGTACCGCAGAAATAGCAACATCTTTGGGCGTCCGAGTTGTCTCCAGTAGCCAAGGCCGCGCCACTCAAATGAATGCAGGTGTGGCCTTGGCTACTGGAGATATTCTGCTGTTTCTCCACGCAGACACTCTTTTGCCTCCCGGCTACGACTCTGGCGCACGCCTTGCACTAGCCAAACCCCAAACAGTCGCCGGGGCCTTTCAACTCAAGATTGATGCCGGTACGCTCTCTCTGCGGCTGGTAGAAATAGGGGTAAACTGCCGATCGCACTTTCTGCAAATGCCCTACGGCGATCAAGCCATTTTTCTTTATTCATCTACCTTTGACAAAATCGGCGGTTTTCCTGACTTGCCCCTTATGGAAGACTTTGAATTCGTGCGGAGGTTGAAAACACAAGGCCGCATCCAAATCGTACCCCAACAAGTCCTGACATCCGCCCGCCGCTGGCAGCAGCTTGGGGTACTCAAAACCACCGCCATCAATCAAATAGTAATTATTGCTTATTTTTTCGGAGTGTCGCCCGATCGACTCGCTTTCTGGTATAGGAGACAAAAGAAAAATTCTTCCCAAAACTAAAGAATAGTGAACTTTTCTAAAGCTAGCAGCCAATTATGCAAATAGGAAACACGTCCCTGCGTAAAATATGACTTGAACGCCTCAATTTTTACGCACAGCGAGGAAAAAGAGAATATGGCCGATCCCAGAGATGCAGAGCTTATTAAACCCTTTAACGGCGACCCCTTCACGGGTCATCTCGCAACTCCCATCAGTGCTTCTGATTTCACACAAGCATTCATTGGGAATTTGCCCGCCTACCGCAAAGGACTCTCACCCCTAGTTCGAGGTTTAGAAATCGGTTTGGCACACGGTTATTTCCTTGTCGGCCCCCAAATCGTCTTAGGCCCACTGCGGGATTATCCAGAAGCAGCTAATCTCGGCGGATTAATTACAGCCCTCGTCTTAGTTCTGCTCGGCACAACAGGTATGTCTGCCTACGGTTTAGTCTCTTTCAAAAATGACAATAGCAGCTACCCAAGCGCCAATCCCATGACTCCCGAAGCCCTGAAAACCGGCGAAGGCTGGAGCCAGCTCACTGCTGGTTTCTTCATTGGCGGGATGAGCGGCGTCTTTGCTGCCTACTTCTTACTCGAAAACTTTAACGGCATTGATGCCATTTTCCGGGGTTTAGTCAACAATTAGACTCCACTCCCAAATATCCCTGTTGGAACGCACTAACTTTAGTTTGGAGAATTTGATATGACAGGTTCCTACGCTGCTTCTTTCTTGCCTTGGATTTTGATTCCGGTAGTTTGCTGGCTGATGCCGGTTGTGGTAATGGGTTTGTTGTTTATTCACATTGAAAGCGACGCCTGAGCTTTACCCACAAAGCAAGAGCTAAGTTGGAATGCCGAAATAACATGATTGACGGACAATTTCTCTGAAACCTCTAGATAAATCTAGGGAAAATCAGCGAAAATTGTTTTGAGATTGCTGGCAATCAAAAAACTTAGTTTCTTTTACCCCATCCCCAGAATTGATCTGTGGAGCAATCTTTCTTTCTTCTTCCTTCAAAACTCGCAATTGCAAAAAATCCTCTGCCTGCGGGCAGAGGATTTTTTGGCAAAGAACACAAATCACTCGCTGGGGGAAGACAAATTGGTAAATCGTGAGCCACACTTGTTATCAGAAAATTGGGTTAAAAACCCCGTCCTTTCAGGACGGCTTTTTACCATTGTTAAGTACAATGACAAATCCATCTCCACAAATGAATATGGTAGAATAACCACATCAGACAAGATGTAAAAACCTACCCCCTCCCGGTGGGAAAGTCTACGCCCAAAACATTTTTTAGGAGATATGACTGCGCACTCTTTTGTGCAAACGTGGTCAGCCTGGGAACCCTAGCAATAGGGATATTTTGACCCAAAAGTCTTAAGAATCCTCGTACCTTTAGGTCGGGGAGTGTCAAGGAAACCTACTAATGAGGAGAGAGCAATGCAATTTCCCCCCGCACGCCGAATCTTAGCTCCATTCCTGATCTCGGTACTGCTGCTCGTGACTTCCTGCAGTCAGACTCAGCCCCCATCCCGCTGGGACAAAGCCCAGGAGGAAAGCACCCAAAAACCTGCTAAAACCAAGCAGACAAATGCTGACAAATCAACTGCTCAAAGTCAAAACCTCCCCAAAAAGGCAGTTGCAGGTGGCAAATTAAATAAATACTTCCCTTCTGCTGGCGGCGGATTCGATCGCGTTTTCGCTCAAGAAAAATCCGGTTTTGCTGAAGCTAAACTAAACAAAGGCGGCAAAAATGTCGCGGTGCTTTCGATTAATGACATCGCCGGCAACCCCACCGCTGGGGAAAAATTTAAGGAAAGTACCAAGCAAATTAGCGGCTATCCCGCCGTCAGTCAGGGTTCTAACATCACTGCTGTTTTAGTGGCAAACCGCTATCAGGTGAAAGTTCAATCCCGCGATCCCTCTTTTACCGCTAGCGAACGCGAAGCTTGGCTGTCAAAATTTAACCTGGGCGGCCTTGCTAGTGTGAAATAGCAGTGTCTGAGATCGAACTTCTCCCCCGACTCTAGCTCTGGTGCTATCAAAACTAAGTCTGCCAGAATCAGACTGTGAAGTTCTTGCCATCTACCAAAAGTAATACCTTTGATTTCTGTTCAACAAGGAGTTTTTTGTGAGCAAAACAGTCTTTGAATTAGTCGATCAATTGCCTAAAGACAACATGACTGTCAAAGCCCTACGAGCGCTTGACTTTGTGGTTCCAGGTGAGTGGAACAATTTAGTTGGCTTTGAAAATACGATTCGTACAGTTACTGGCGAAACTGACGAAGATATGATCCAGCAAATTGGCGATCGTGCTATCACCCTCTACAACGATAAATCGGAAGGCTACCAGCGCGCTCTGTGGCTTTACCAAACGATCGACAGTGCCTCTAGCGCCCTCGGTACAGCAGCCCTCGCCAACAAAGTCGCCCAAAATGTGCCGTTTTTGTCCGTGCTGGGAAATCTCACCCCCAAGCCTGAAAAAGCTCAGACGATCGACCTTTCTCTAAAGTTAGTCACTGAATTGCTCGCTTTTTGCCAAATTAACGGCATTCCTGGCGACAGCATCGGCGATTTTGCCGGGGCTTTGGGCGACTACGGCGGTGAATCCCTGATGCGGATGGCTGCTTTGGTTTGTTTTGACGGCTTGATTCCCCTGGGCCCAGACTTTATCCTGATGACTCAGGATTGGATTGCCAAGCTGTCCCCCAGCGATATGCAAGACAATCCGGCGTTTAAGTCGATCGGCTCTATGATTCCTGGTGGTAATCCCGCAGGCCAACTCGGCTTTATCGGCGAAAGCTTTAGCTCGGTTTCCGGCTGGATGGGCTCTTTTGTGAGCGATCGAGGTTTGACTCCCCAAAACGTCCTCGGCCACTTGCAGAATTTTGTCGAAATTTCTGCCGACAAAGTGGACTACGTGGGCGCTTTCCTCGACATGACTACCAATTACTACGAACACACCGGCGTTCAAACTCTCGCCCACCGTTTGATTGAACGAGCTGTCGCTGAGATTTAAAATAAGCATAGTCCTCAGTCATTAGTCAGCAGTCATCGGTCATTAGTTAGTGGTTATTAGTTATTGGTTATTAGAAACAACAACTAAAACTAACAACCAACAAATAACAAATAACTACTGACTGCTGACTGCTGACTCCTTGCCGAAAAATGAGGCGCAAGCCCCGTCCTTTTAAGGCTGGGGTCTAGCCTATTAGCGACTTCAGTTGCCTTGGAGCGAGTGCGCGACGACCGCCACAGTGGTAAAATCCAGAGGTGAGTAAGAATAACCATCTACGTATTGAATCAACCTAGTGCGGAGAAATCCCGGCAACCGAGATATCTGGCGCCAGACCCAGAATACTTAAAGGGCAAATAAAGGCAGGTTGAGGAGCGTACCTATCTGGCAAGAGTGATGGACTCGGAAAACAAACAAATAAAAAGTAAGCCCAATAGCCACAAGCTTGAGGGTCTAGAGGGATATTTGAATGTCCCACTGTCGCCCTTTTGGGTGGGCAGGAATCCCCCTGGCTTTAGCCCTGGGGAGGTTCAATCCTCTACTCATCACTTTTTAAAAGGAAGCACCAATGGCAGAAGAACCGAAAAATCCAGCAGCAGGCGAAGCCGAAACAGAGACCCTTTCTGCTGAAAACGCTCCGAGTTCCGACACTCCCGAAACCAGTGACATCCCCAGCGCTGATAAGCCTGCGCCCGCTGCTAAAAAAGTGGCCGCCAAGCCAGACGGTGACAAGCCTCCAGCTAAAGCTAAAAAGGAAAAAGCACCCGCTGTTGAAGACAAGCCCTTTGCGGAATTTATTCAACAAGATTATTTGCCCGCCTTGCAAACTGCTTTAACTAAACAGGGCGTTAAGGATTTAGATGTGAGTTTGACCAAGCAAAAACTCCCCGTTGCTGGCATGAGTTCCGCCGGAGATTGCTGGCAGGTAATTGGTAAATTTCAAGAAGGTCAGCGCCAATTTAACTTGTATTTTCCTCAAGAAGATATTCAAAGTCAAAGAGCATTTTCCTGCGCTGAAAATAACACAAAAACCAGCACTTTAGAGCCTTTTTTGATAGACGAGCGCAAGATTACCCTAGACCTCATGGTCTTTGGTGTCGTCCAGCGGCTTAATGCTCAAAAATGGCTAAATCTTAATTAGTTAATTGGGGATTGGGCATAGGGCATAAGAAATTAGCCCGCATAGGGAATTGGAAATTATCACTAGCCAATAACAACCAATTCCCAATTATATCACATCCTGTCGATTACCATCACAAAAACAGTTTGTAGTGTGGACTTTAGTCCGCAACATACTGCGGACTAAAGTCCACACGTGCGTTCCTTACTTATTGCGGTCAATCGACCCGACACGATATTACCCAATGCCCAATGCCCAATGCCCCATAACTAATGACTAATGACTGCTAACTAATGACAGATTTTCTGTGGATTCTGCCAAAAAATTGCGAGCTTGGATAATTGCGTAAAGGTCAACATCAGTTTCCAACAAACAAGCATGACCGCTATTAGCCAGCATCACCTTTTCAGCATTCGGAATTACCTTGACTAAAAGCTTCCCTTCTGCCATAGAAGGCAGCAGCCGATCGGCACCGCTAGCAATTACTAACGTCGGCTGTTCGATCGCACGCAACTGATTTTCATCAACATTGAACGATCGCACTAACGCCAATCTCCACACAGACGTGTGTTGCGGTACCGCTTGCATCGCTTCCAGCAAAGCTCGCCGCTCGTCCCGCCCAATCTTTCCTAAGGATGCTAATATCGGCAACAGACCGATTACCGATAGCGGATAAAGATTCGCCGGCAGCCACTGAGTCAGGTGAGAACCCCACTGCACCCAAGGCTGTTGTCGGAATGAAGAAGCTGGATTAACTAAAATTAGTCGATCGCACAATTGGGGAGCTTCTAAAACAACTTTTATCGCTAAACATCCTCCAAATGACTCGCCGCACAGATAAACTGGTCGCTGATTGCCTTTCTTTTCTGCTTCAATTAAGGCAATTGTTTCCTTAACCAGTACCTCCCAGCTAGCCATGTCGTCGGCCGGTATCGCTAAGCAGCGAATGTCGAAATGCGGAGCTAATTTAGGAATTTGCGATCGCAGCAGCAAACCGCCCCCGTCCATACCGGGCAGAAATACAAATAAAGGGCGATCGGGTTTTGGCGGTTTCGGGCACAGAAAACGAACCTTGTTGTTAGCAGTTGCCATGATTAAACTTAATCTGGTAATTGGTAATTAATAATTGGGCATGGGGCATGGGGCATGGGGCATGGGGCATGGGGCATGGGGCATGGGGCATAGGGCATGGGGCATACATCACCACGCTTGAAAACCGCTATAGTTGGTAATTGGTAATTGGTAATTGGTAATTGGTAATTGGTAATTGGTAATTGGTAATTGGTAATTGGTAATCTTGCTCGCAAAGCCGAAGGGTAGCAATTGGTAGTTGGTAATTCATTGCTCGTTTTGACAACAGTCAACAGTCAACAGTCAACAGTCAACAGTCAACAGACTTCTTTACAAACATCCTCGATCGAGTAATTGTGCAATTTCCCCCTGACAGTGTTCTGTAAGTTCAGCCACAACTGCTTTGGCTTTTTTGCCTCGATACTGCTGCTGTCGATCGACTGTAATCCAGTAAGGGCGGCCGATTAAAATATTAACTCGTTGATAAACTATCACAGGATGCCACCCAGCGCGATCGAACAACGGTTCGGAAGGATCGAACAAACTCAGCAACTTCAGCGGTAAACCCGATCGCACCGACTTTTCCTCCATCGAAGCAATCGCCACCGGCAATACCGCCAAATCCCGCACCGGCGCCCGCAAAGCCAAATGAGCAAATCCCCGCTGAAACTTCCCGATGGTATTGGGTTGAGTAAAGTTCACCATCGGTTCTGCACCCTCAGGAAACACCCCCACCATCTCCCTGTCTTGTAGCAGCGCCGTCGCTTGAGCGAAAAAATGTTGCTGTCGGTGCTCCGGTGCTTCCAAAGGAAAAGCCCCAAAACTCGTGACAAGTTCCCGAATCACTGGAACTTGACCCATGTAGTGATGACAAGCAAACCGGATCGATCGACCCAAACCCGCTGTCAGCACCACAGGATCTAAGAAACTGCGGTGATTGCTCACCACCAGTACCGGACTTTCTTGCGGAATCCGCTGCTGGTGGTGTACAAACATCTGCGTTCCCACACCAGCCAGGAAACAGCGCGAAATCATTAATGTGCGATCGGAAGACATGGGCTAAAGCACAGGTAAAACGCTATAAAGGTTGATTACATACCCATGCAGCTTAACATTACTTTACAAAAATCGCGATCGGTCAAAAAGTAGACTTTCCCCTTGTACCTTTCTGTCGTAGTCCTGCACGCACGGGGGTTCAGAAACCGGGTTTTTTGCGAAAATACGCGTTACAGGCGCCAAAACAGTAAAAAACCCGGTTTTTTTTGTCGAAGTGCCTAAGTCTGGTTTCGTATTCCTCACGCACGGGGGTTCAGAAACCGAGTTTTTTGCGAAAAGACTCGTTACAGGCGCCAAAACAGTAAAAAACCCGGTTTCTTTGTCGAAGTGCCTAAGTCTGGTTTCGGTAAAATTTCCCAGTCAGAAGCACAAATGTATAAAGTCTTGTTGCAAACTTCTATAAAAATGTTTAAAACAACGCAAAAAGCAAGTTGCAGCAGCTAAAATTAAAAATTTACAGTCGGCATTGACGGACTGTCAAAGTATTTTTCGACAAGTCGTAATAGCAATCTCCCGAGGCATCAAATGGATAACATTCAAAACTATCGCCTTAAATGTACCCTCACCTTTGGCGACATTTACGGTCAAATCATTGTTTGGCTGATAGTCATCTTCCTGAGTCTAGCGTCCGCACTCGCCCTCTGGAGCAGCGCCCGCCAAATCTACGCCTTGGCGACAGTTGGCTTGATTTTAGTGCTGTCTCTGCCATTCTTGCTCTTTGCTTTCGTGACAACTCTACTCAATAACATAGAAGTGCTTTCTGTAGACCCCGCCACCGAAGATCAACCTTCTGCAACGGGAAATCAGTCCCATCAGAGGTCTGTCGAAAGCGTCGGCTAGTCCAATTTGAAATTTTAGACTTTGATTTTCGATTGAAATCAAAAGTTAAGAAACTTCCCGATGTTTTGGTAGGAAGTTTTTTTTTGCGTCACGATAAGTTGAGGAGAACACTCAAAATAATTCAAAAAATGCTAGAACACGACGTGATAATAGTTGGCGGCGGTTTAGCAGGTTGCCGCGCAGCCGTAGAAATTGCCCGGACTGACCCCAGTTTAAAGGTAGCTGTTGTTGCCAAAACTCACCCGATTCGATCGCACTCTGTCGCCGCCCAAGGCGGCATGGCCTCCAGCCTGCAAAATGTCGATCCAGATGACAGTTGGAAAGCCCACGCCTTTGACACAGTAAAAGGTTCAGACTATTTAGCCGACCAAGACGCCGTAGAAATCCTCACCCGCGAAGCGCCCGGTGTCATCATCGATTTAGAACACATGGGAGTCCTCTTCTCGCGCCTAAGTGACGGCAGAATTGCCCAGCGCGCTTTTGGCGGACATTCCCACCGCCGCACCTGCTACGCCGCCGACAAAACCGGTCACGCCATCCTCCACGAATTAGTCAACAATCTCCGCCGTTACGGAGTTCACATCTATCAAGAGTGGTATGTCACCCGCCTGATTTTGGAAGCAGGCCAAGCCAAGGGCGTAGTTATGTTTAACCTAATAGACGGCGAAATTGCCGTCGTGCGCGCGAAGGCGGTGATGTTTGCTACGGGGGGTTACGGCCGAGTTTACAACACTACCTCGAACGATTACGCCTCGACTGGAGACGGTTTGGCGATGGCGGCGATGGCAGGGTTGCCACTGGAAGATATGGAGTTTGTGCAGTTTCACCCGACGGGTTTGTATCCGGTGGGAGTGTTGATTTCAGAAGCTGTGCGGGGTGAAGGGGCTTATTTGATTAATTCCGAGGGCGATCGATTTATGGCGAATTATGCCCCGTCGCGGATGGAATTGGCGCCCAGGGACATTACATCGCGATCGATTTCCTTAGAAATTCGTGCAGGTAGAGGAATTAATCTCGATGGTAGTGCAGGCGGCCCCTTTATCTACCTCGATTTGCGGCACATGGGACGGGAAAAAATCATGACCAAAATACCTTTTGCTTGGGAAGAAGCGCACCGTTTACTAGGAATTGATGCCGTAGACCAGCCGATGCCAGTGCGTCCTACGGCTCACTATTCAATGGGGGGAATTCCAACTAATATTGGCGGACAAGTTCGTAGCAGTGCTGACAGTTTGGTGGACGGTTTCTTTGCGGCCGGCGAAGCAGCTTGCGTCTCTGTTCACGGCGCTAACCGTTTGGGCAGCAATTCGCTTTTGGAATGCGTAGTTTACGGCAAAGTTACTGGCGCAACCATAGCACAATTTGTCCAAAATCGCAAGTTACCCGCAGTAGACGAACAGCGTTATATTCAGGAAACCCAAGAACAAATTCAAGCACTTGTAGACCGTCCCGGACAATACCGAATTAATCAAATTAGGCAAAAGTTCCAAGATACGATGACCGAGTATTGTGGAGTATTTCGTAGCGCCGAATTGATGCAGGAAGGTTTGCATAAATTGGAGGAATTGGAAAAACAATATCAAGAAGTTTACTTGGACGACAAGGGTAAATCTTGGAATACGGAAATTGTGGAAGCTTTGGAATTGCGGAGTTTGATAATCGTGGGGAGAATGATTTTAACTTCAGCCTTGAACCGTCAGGAAAGTCGGGGCGCTCATTCGCGGGAAGATTTTGCCGATCGCGATGATGAGAAGTTCTTGAAGCATACGCTGGCGTATTATTCGCCTGCGGGGATTGATTTGGCTTATATGCCGGTGGCGATTACGATGTTTGAGCCGCAGGAACGTAAATACTAGAAGCTAGTTTGAAATCCTTGTTCTCGCGCTGAACTTGGGAACAAGGAAAATCTTACACACAGCAGAAGTGAAAAATGCTAAGATATGATAAATTTGGCTAAAATTAATAAAAAATATTGTGGTTCTGAAGAGGCAGTATTTATGTGGGAAGCTATCGCAGCTTGTGCAAGTGTATTTATGGCATGGCTTTCATGGGAAGAACATAAGCGTAAAAAAGAAGAACATGAAGCAAAATATCGTCGTGGAGAAATGGAATCCAGAAGCTTTACATTTCCAGAAATAGCGCCATCACAACCTGCACAAAAGTCTACATTTTTTCTGTTTCGTGAAGTTGATGGTTGTATTTGTGGAATAGCTTTTTGGATTCTCTGGTTTTGTCTATTATCAATGGTTTTCTTTGCTGTTTTCGGCAACACAAACCAAGAGTTTGTGGTTATTTTTTTTATTCTAGGGATACCATTGGGAAGATATGTTCAAAAAAAAGTTCACCCTTGGTTGAAATGAAAATAATCTAGTAATTTACAGAACAATAAATATGAGTAAAACGACACAGACATCTCAATTCCAGCAAGCTCTTGAAGCTGTAGAAGTTTTATCATTAGAAGATCAAGCCATGCTTCTAGATATTCTTCAGAATCGCCTGCGACAACAGCGACGAAATGAATTACTAAAGGAAGTGGCAGAAGTTCGTCAAGAGTATGCTGAGGGAAATGTTAAATTTGGTTCTGTAGCCGATTTTATGGCGGAGTTGGATGATTGATGAAAATTGGTTGGACTCCCAAATCTATTCGTTATTTCAAGAAGTTAGTTCGTAAAAATCCTCAGCTTCGCCCTTTAATTGAAGCAACCATACAACTGTTGTCTGAAGACTGCTTTCACCCTAGCTTGCGAACTCACAAACTGGCGGGAGATTTATCGGGTATCTGGTCATGTTCAATAGACTATGATTATCGGATTTTATTTGAGTTTGTCACCGATCCAGAAGATGAAGAGGAAGCGATTTTATTGCTCAAAATGGGTTCCCACGATGAAGTCTATTAAGACCGATCGCCCTTTTCCCCAATTTCCCTCCCACGCTCTCACTCTCCACCATCCTCCGCAACTTCGTCCACCGATAAACCTAACGCCTCCGCCACCTGTTCCGCACTCAATCCCATTCCCAACAACCGAGGAATTGCAGCCCTTCTTGCCTGAGCTTCAGCTTGTTGTGCCTGCTCTGCACTGTCAGCCCGCAATCTTTCTTGTTCGGCTCGCAATCTTTCTTGTTCGGCTCGCAATGTTTCTTGCTCGGCCCGCAGCCTTTCTTGTTCGGCTATTTCCCGCTGTTGTTCCCCCCGCAATCTCTCCAATTCCGCTCTTTCATCGCCAATCAACAGCAAATTACCTTCCTCATCCCACCAACGCAGCCACAGCATGGTTTGATTCTGATAACTTCCTTGCCAAAGTCCCAATTCTACGCCTAAAGGTGCGATCGCAAAATGACCCCGTTCATTCAGTTCCAAAAGTTGATAATACCCGTCAATCAACCGATAAACTGCTAATCTGCCGCTGTTAATTTCATAGATGCCGTAATACGGAATTCGCATCACCCGTTCGTAAGCCCAAAACTTTCCGGGTTTCGTGATTACCCCTTCGTCTGTCCGCGACAACGGAGTAATATCCCGCTCTTCATCGCCATTTCCGCTAGCAAATTCCAACGCGATTAACGGTGCTATGTGTTCGCGCCATAACACGTAGGAACGCCGAATTTGACCGTCTAAATTAGGAGGTACATTGGGAACGTAAAACCAATCAGGAGCTTCTGCACCTTTTTCCGGTGGATCGGTTTCTCGCCAATAAATGCCGCAGTCTTGACCGATCGCATATTACCCGTCAGGATGCCGCTGCTGCAAAATCTGGCCGATCGAATCTGTTAAAATTAAACTTTGTGGATGCTCCTGGAAATTTTTCACAAAAGTACCATCCGACTCTGGTAATTGAGTGTGGTCTGGAAAAGCAGGAGGTAGAACAACGCGGTCAACGCTTTCGGTCATAATTCCCTCCGAGGTCTGACTTAATTTATAATATCATGTCCCAGGTTCGTAGTGAGGACTTTAGTCCGCATCCAATCAAAGGACTGAAGTCCTCACTACAAACCTTATAATCCCAGGTTCGTAGTGAGG
>NZ_JAHREU010000073.1:0-183 GCF_020883145.1 Microcoleus sp. CAWBG27 | reverse complement strand
ACTTTAGTCCGCATCCAATCAAAGGACTGAAGTCCTCACTACAAACCTTATAATCCTAGGTTCGTAGTGAGGACTTTAGTCCGCATCCAATCAAAGGACTGAAGTCCTCACTACAAACCTTATAATCCTAGGTTCGTAGTGAGGACTTTAGTCCGCATCCAATCAAAGGACTGAAGTCCTCAC
>NZ_JAHREU010000072.1:0-36147 GCF_020883145.1 Microcoleus sp. CAWBG27 | reverse complement strand
TTGGGAATTGGGAATTGGGAATTGGGAATTGGGAATTGGGAATTGGGAATTGGGAATTGGGAATTGGGAATTGGGAATTGGGAATTGGGAATTGGGAATTGGGAATTGGGAATTGGGAATTGGGAATATCAATCCCGTTAGTATCCGAATTATTTATCAAAATTCAGGGGGTTAAAACGCCCACATGACGGTGGAATGTTTTTATAGCGGAGTGTAATCATCATTCTAAAAACCTAGATGTTAACTGTAAAGCGGTCAACCTGTATGCTGTCAACTGTCCACTGTCAGGTGCGTCACTGTAAGATGGTCGATTTTTGTTTGCGATGGTTGGTAGCGAGGGAGCATCTCACTTTTGCAGCCAAGCTAGAAATCTAAGTTTTGAGGCAGAAGGCTCTCTTGCCATTGCTCACAAGTTAAGCTAGAGAGAGATTTGTCAATCAGTAATTATGCTCAAAATTAACTCGGATTTTGGGTGAAAAACTGAGATTTTGGCTAACTTACGATCGAGCCGTAGCGTCATATTGATGTCCATTCACCCCATCAGATGCGAATTTCGACAGCTCAACCAGCAGTTTTTTGAGTAATATTACTGATTGACAAATGGAACTAGGTCTTAACTTGTCAGCAATGCTCTCTTGCTGCGAGGCAGAAGGAAAGAGTCATACTATTTTTCTATGAAGTTGCATCGAATAGATCCTTTGCCGGAAAGGATTTCAGGCTTTCCATGGAGTGCAGCTTCATAGTGAATTGGTATCAGAAGGAAAGAGTCAGAAGGAAGGAGGCGGAAGAAGTGTTTTTACAAATATGAGATGCTCCCGGTGGCGACGCACCCTACAACTGTCAACTTGTTTGCTGTCAACTGTCAACTAAGCTGTTCGACATTCAAACTGCACTATTTGTAGCTCAGACCCCATGCTGTAAGGGGTTCAAGCAATAAATTTAAATGACTAACAGCTTATCAACTTGTTTGCTGTCAACTGTCAACTGTCAACTTGTTTGCTATCAACTATCAACTGTCAACTGTCAACTGTCAACTATCAACTTGTTTGCTGTCAACTGTCAACTGTCAACTATCAACTGTCAACTGTCAACTGTCAACTATCAACTATCAACTATCAACTGTCAACTGTCAACTGTCAAGCGGTCAACTATTTAATAGACAATTCAATATGAACCGTCGTACATTCATTGACAACACTTGAAATTCCGAAATTACCTCCATACAGTTCCACAATCTTCTTAACTATTTTTAATCCCAATCCGATGCCTTGTTGCTGATAATAATTGCGTTCAAATTGTGTAAACGCTCCGATTTGTGCAATTTGTTCTGCTGTCATCCCTCGTCCTCTATCAGAGATAGATAGATAAAATGTTTCATTTTTTAATTGAGTGCTGACTTGGACAGGCGTACCAGGTTGCGAAAATTTAAAAGCATTTTCTAACAACTCATCGAGCGTGCAAGTAAAATCTCGTTCGCTCATAGCAATTTCTACATTTTCAAGTTCCCAAACCAAGTCACTTACACGATCGACAGTTTCAGCTTGGGCTTTGATAGCATTTTCAATAAGAACTTGAGTTGAGATGTGTGGCTGATGCGTGTTCCGAGATTCAGCAAAGTCAGGATTGCCAGCAAACATCTCCAACTGTGCGTAGTGCAAAAATCTTTTGGTTAATTTTTGCAGCCTCAATGCAGATTTTTGGGCCATTACCAACAACTCATTAACTTCCTCTGAACTCATGTCTTCATATTCATCAACCAGCAAACCAATTACGCCAAAAATTCCATTGAGGGGAGTATTGAGTTCGTGGGGCAGTGTAGAAACTAAATTGCCGCACAATTCATCCAAATTATTTTGCAATAACTGAATCGTATTTTCTTGTAATTTGGATAAACTCTCGATCCGAGCGTATTGTTGTTTAATTCGCAGCATAGATTTAAGTCGGGCGCGAAGTTCAATGCCATTGACTGGCTTGCTAATGAAGTCGTCCGCACCTGCTTCCAGGCAACGAGCTAGGTCTTCTTTAGTGGTGAGAGCCGTTACCATAATAATCGGCACGGGCTCCCATTGTGGCATAGCTTTAATTTGTTTACAGACTTCAATGCCGTCTATTCCCGGCATCATCACATCCAGTAAAATCACATCTGGGTCAAAAAGTTTAAGGGATGCGATCGCGCTACTACCGCTGGCGGCGTAGTGCAGTACATAATCTGGCTCGTTTAAAAGTGTTTCAATAACATCAAAGTTGTCAGGTTCATCGTCAATTACTAAAATAGAGGGCATATTCATTCGCGTTCTTGGGTTTCAGCTAAAAGCTGTTGGATAGTGGCAACCAGTTGCTTGAGCTTAACTGGCTTAGTTAAATAATAATTTGCCCCGGCTTCCAAGCAACGATCTCGATCACCTGTCATTGCCAGAGCTGTAAGTGCAATAATTGGAAGATCCACCAAATTTGGAGCGAGGCGAATCTGTCTCATTGCCTCTAGTCCATCCATTCCCGACATTTGGATATCCATCAAAATCAAGTTAGGCTGCTGACTTTTGGCCGTGTCGATCGCCTGTTGCCCATCTTTTGCCAAGATAATCCGATAACCCTTGGCTCCGAGGTAGCTAGAAACCGTACTAATATTGGCTTCGTTATCTTCTACGAGCAAGATCAGAGGCGTTTGGCTAGTGGCTTCGTTGGTGGCTAAGCTGGTGGGCGGAGAGTCTTGTTCGAGAGTATTGGCTAGTTGCTCGCCTGCTGTCATTTCAGGTGAGAGGGGAAAACTGATCGTACAGGGTAGGTCGATCGCAAAGCAACTGCCCGTACCTAGTTTGCTGGTGAGTTCCACCCTACCACCGTGGAGTTCGACAATTCGCTTCACCAATGCCAGCCCCAAGCCCGTTCCTGCATATTGACGGTTTAAGGCAGTATCGATTTGGATGAAAGGCTGAAATAGTTTATTGATATTTTCTGGTGCTATGCCAATGCCCGTATCGATTACGGCAATTCGCAAGAAGTTTTTTGGGGAAGAATTACTAACAGTTGCGTCGGGAGAATTTTGGGCAATTTGAGTAACTTCTTGCGAAGAGTTAGTCAATGTTACATTGGGAGAATTAGCAGCCAATTTTGCCACTTCTAGGGAAGAATCAGTAATGGTTGCATCGGGATTCAGTTGGCGGACTGGAGATACCTCTACAGTAATACATCCGCCCTCGTGAGTGAATTTAACTGCATTGTTGAGTAGGTTAATTAATACCTGACGAATGCGTCGTTCATCCACTAACAAATCTGGTAGATTTGCTGGAATTTTTATCTCAAGTTGGATGCGTTTCTTGAGAGATTGCTGTTTAATAAACGCTAAACTAGACTGACAAATATGAGAGACGGAAATTGAAGTACAGTCGAGTTCGACCTGTCCGGCTTCTATTTTTGCTACATCGAGGATATCGTCGATCAACTCTAGCAAATGGGAGCCGCTTCGTTCCACAGTTTGTAAGGCCTTGAGTTGTTTCTCGTTGACACTGCCAAAGACTCCTTCTTGTAATCCTTCGGTCATACCCAGAATCGCGTTCAAGGGAGTCCGAAGTTCGTGACTCATGTTGGCAAGAAATTCATCCTTGAGGCGAGTGGCGCGGGCGAGTTCTTGGTTGGAAACTGCCAGTTGTTGATTGCTATCGGTGAGCTTTGCCTCTGCCTCTTGTCGTTCGGCTAGTTCTTTCTGTAATTGCTCAAAAAGACTCGCTTGCTGAATGGCAATTGCTAACTGATTAGCTGTTTGTTGAAGTAAATTGATTTCCCGTTCTTGCCATTGGCGCGGACGATCGCATTGATGGGCAATCAACAATCCCCAAAGGGTTTGATTTTGAATAATTGGAACCACTAATTTAGCTCGAACCTGGATTTCTGCTAGGAATTCGACCAAACAAGGCAAGACTGATTGCTGTTCATCTTGGCGATCGCTTAGGGCATATATTCTTCCCTGTAGATAACGAGCATAGTTTTCTTCAGGAAAAACCTCTTCCGGGAAGACAATATTTAGAATCTTCGGCCAATTTGCTAAAACAGATTCAGCAATAGCTGCCCCCGTGCCTCCGGGAAATACGCGATAGACCAATACTCGGTCTGACTTTAATACTTGATGGACTTCCTCAACGGTGGCATTGAGAATCTCGTCCAGATTCAACGATGACCGCATCCGTTGAGTAACCGATCCTAACAACCGCTGTTGTTCTGCCTGTTGTTGCAACCTCACTTCCGCTTGTTTGCGCTGGGTAATATTCCGAAAAATACCCCGCGTAGCGATCGCTCTGCCATTTTGAAACTGACAATTCACATTCCCCTCAACGATGATTTCTCTACCGTCTTTGGTCAGGAATCTGGTTTCGATACCCAAACAGAGCGCGCCAGCAAATAGACTTTGCATCGCAGTCTGACAATGTACTAATTCATCGGGATGGATAATTTGGAAAAGGGACAATTGAAGGAGGTCAGCATCGTTGTATCCCAGCGTTTCTTTCCACGCAGCATTTACAAATAGAATCCGACCATCGGGAGCAATGCTTTGAATGAGATCGGTGGCGTTGTCGAAAAGATCGCGCAGTTGAGCCTCGCGTGCTTGTAGTTCGCGCGTCCGCTGTTCGACCCTCGCTTCCAAGTCCTGATTCAAGCGGTGCAACGCATCGTTGGCGACTTTCCGCTGTAATTCTGTAGCTGCCCGTGCTGCAAAGACCTGAAGGATGGCGATTGCTTCGGCGCGTTTTTCGGCTGGTAAGGGCTGTTTGTCTAAAATGCAAAGGTTGCCGATCGCCTTGCCGAGATCGTCTTTTAAGGCAATACCCAAATAGCTATTTGCCTGCATCGGCGCTAAGTATACAGCATCAGGAAAGATGCGAAGCAGTTCGCTTTCGCAGTAAAATTCCCCATGGTTCAAAGCATATTCGCAGGGAGTCCGAGCTGGATGATAGGATTTTTCGGGCTGCAAAGTTCCATTTGCCCAGAATCCAAGGGTATGGAGTTCGTCGCCCACCTGTTCGGTGATGATGGCACAGCCGATATCCAACGCTTCGGAAATGTGGCGTACTAGGGCGAGGAAAAAGTCTTTTCCGGTGACAGCAGCGGTTCCTGTTACCAGTTTTTGTAGGGTTAATTCAGCTCGTTTGCGATCGCTAATATCGGTAATCGTCCCGACATAACCTATAACCCGCCCAGCGGCATCATGCTCTGCCACCGATTGCCCGTACACCCAAGTCACAACACCATCAATGCGTTGGAAGCGATACTCCAGGCTAAAGGGGCGGTTTTCTTGGGCCGATTGATACCACTCTGTCGCTATCTTGTCTCGATCGTCTGGGTGCAAGCCTTGCCGCCATCCGTCTCCGGCTGAGGATTCAGGAGTCAGTCCGGCTATTTGACACCATCGCTCGTTGACATAGGTGCATTTGCCCTCTGCATCGGTGCGGAAAATCCCCACCGGAGCGGCTGCGGTTAATGTGATATAGCGTTCTTCACTTTCGAGCAACCGAGTTTCTGCTTGCTGGCGTTCGCTTAGTTGAGACTGCAATTTTTGGTGGGTGGTGGCTTGCTGGATGGCAATCGCCAGTTGTACCGACAAAGCTTGCAACAGTTCGACTTCTTCTGGTTGCCACTCGCGGGTGTTCTCGCTTTCAGTGGCATTGAGCAAGCCCCACAATTCATCTCCACACAGCAGCGGCACCAAGATTTTCGCCCGCGTCTGGAGGCGGATCAGCATCTCGCGGTGGCAATCTGACATGGGGGTAGTGTAGATATCGGGTACGACCCTAATTCGCCCCTGGCGGTAAATCTCCGTGCAGTCTTGGCTAAAACAGGTGTCGTTAATCCGCTCGTTCACTAAAGACAGGGCCGAGTCGGTAGATTCGGCAACGGCAATGGTTTGCCAATCCGCTTCAAACTGCCAAATGTTCACTCGATCGCACCCCAGCACTTGGCGTACCTGGGCCACAGTCGTATCTAAGATGCTTTGCAAACTCAAGGACGAGCGAATTTGCGTGGCAATTGCAGCCACCAATTTTTCCCTTTCTGCTTGAGCTTTCAGGGCTGTCGTCCGGGTTTGTACTTGTTGTTCTAGTTCAACGGTACGACTTTTTAATAATTCAATTTTCTCTGCTTCCAATACCGCTACCTTCTGTTCCATCACCTCTACCAGCTTGTATAGCTCCAATGGATTTAGGGCTTGTAGCAAGCTGGTCTGGGTGACAATGCCCAATAGTTGCCCCTGATTCCCCGTCACCGCCAACCGATGAATCAAGCGCTGTTCCATGATGGAGTGCACCACCCACAGCGAATCGTCAGGTTTAACGGCAAAAATGGGTCGGCTCATCACCGTCTCGGCTTTACAGGTTTCCAAGTTCAAACCCAATGCCTGAAACTGCACGATATCTCGCTCGGTGACAATTCCCACCGGAATTTGCAACGGTTCCGATTCAGCGATATCGGTTTCCACAACCATCACGGAACTAACCCGGTGTTTTGCCATCTGTTGGGCGATCGCTAACATCAATACATCTGGCCCGGCACAAATCACCTGAGCAGTCATCACCTCTGATACCAGCCGCAACCGCAAAAGATCCACAGGGCGACTGGTTTGTCGCAAACTTTCATGGGTCAGCAACCCCACTAGGCGATCGAACCCGTCCAAGATGGGTAGATGGCGAATCTGGTACTGCTGGAGCATATTGATCGCAGACAATAAATCGGTCAAAGCAGGCTCGTACATGGTGATGACTGGATGTGCCATCACCTCTCGCATCGCCAAAGTCTCCAAAGAACGCTGCTGGGCACTCAAGCGCACCACGTCCCGCTCTGTCAAAATACCTAACAAACGCTCGTTTTCTACGACCAACACGCAGCTCGACCGCGCTTCTAGATGCAGTTCGTCCAGTTGCCCGTTCTCCGTTTTTGTAGCGTCGCAGATAGCTCGCACGCCGCTCATTTGGGCGATCGCTTCTATCACCGTCGTATCTGGTTTAACGATGAGAGGGTCGCGCACGATCGCTGACTTTAGTTCTGATGGTGTAAAAGCGGTGGTGCGGGCAAACATCGGTATCAAGGTGTTTATTTTTGATTATCGCTCTTTTGTAGAATTTGTTATACCCCAGCCCGCAAACTTATTTCCTTGCTCAGAGGTACAAGAAATTAGCGGTGGAGGGTCGCTAGGAACTGAATTACAGTTGAGGCTGTCATGATTGACGTACAGTAGTGCGGAGTGAATGATGTTTAAGCTTACTTCCTGGATGGGTTACTCGTTGAGTGTGGCGGTTTTAGCGGCCAGCGTGGCGGTTGTGGGGATGGAAAGGGCGATCGCTTCAGCATTCTCCATCAAAGATATCGCTTCACAGATTGCTCAGAAAACGAATGTTCCCATTTTATTGCCATCTGAAGATATTGTCGAAAAATATAAATTTGATAGCAGCGAAACTATTTATGCTTTTGTATCTACCGCATCTAAATATGCTGACTATGATGTCACTTTTAACAATAGACCTGGAGATGTTGGGGATGCGGCTTTTCGCTTTTCAATCAGCGCCCAACAAGGAAAGGATTTTGAGAGACTTCCCGCTGATTCAAACCCTGATTATAATCCTAAGTATACTCAGGTAAAGCTGTTTGATAGTTCCCAAGCTTTAGTTACTACTTGGTGCGGCGGTACAGCCTGTTGGTCTACAGTGCAATGGAAATCAAATGGTGTTTTATATAGAGTTACATCTAAAAAAAGACAACCTTATGCAGCGTTAGCGATATCGAATTCTGCAATTAAAGTAGGCGACCGTCGCCTAAAATAAGTGTTCAACCTCATGCAGCATTAGCGCTCTCGAATTCTGTAATTAAAGTAGGCGACCGTCGCCTAAAATAAGTGTTCAACCTCATGCAGCATTAGCGCTCTCGAATTCTGTAATTAAAGTAGGCGACCGTGGGAGCATCTCACCTTTGCAATAAGTATAAATGCTTATCTCTTTATCGCCCTTGAGACAACGGTAAACTCGTTGAAAACTGACCATTTAGGTAAGCACATCAATGTTTTACCACTTGATCGACATTCTTTGCATCCCATTGTGCGCCTGAAATTTTTAGCCGCCGCCCAATTTGTTTTACTCCCGATTCTACACTTCCAGAACCAATCGTAAAACCTTCTAATTGAAAATATTGATAATTGATCAGACGAGAGCGATGTTTGGTGAGATAGGCAATAAAGTTGGGAACAGTTTCAAGTTTGCAATCTGAAAAGATGGCGATGGCTTCCTCCACTTTTCCCCTCCAGAGGAGAGCTTTCACTTGATGAAGTCGCTCTAGCGAACCCCCAACTTTATATAAATTTTCAACTAAATGATACCAATCTAAAATTTCACGACGCTGTGAAGGTGGAGCGATTTCCCGAAATAGATTCCAAATTCCGTCATGACCATCACCAATACAGGAAACAGGTTTCGTCATCGGTTGTTTCTTAACCCAATCGGTCAGGGCATCATTTTGTTTAAAATAAGCATTTATTCCTTGACCTTCGAGAACCACTGCTTTGTAATCGTTGAAGGTACAGGGTTCACCCTTAGGAGTACGAATTCTAGCTTTTCCACCATCAATACAAATAACTTTGACAGGTGTTGTAGAAATAATTCCGTCAAAGTTCTGCCGATGAACTAAGCGTTGATGTGTGCTATGTGAAATAGATATTCCCGTTAGCATTGCCAAATCCTCTTGTGCACGTTCATAAGAATTATTGGCACTAATGAGTAGCGCACAATTCTCTAAGTGTTCACTGATTTGCGTATAAGATTTTACGTTTAATTTTCGAGCTTGTTTTTTTGTGATCTTGAGCGACCCGAGCGTTGTTTTGAGCTGGCGGGGTCTTCCGGCTGTTGTTTGAGTGACTTTTTCGATAAAAAAACACCGATTTCAGGGCTGACAGACTCCTGGATTTTCTGGCGAACAACAGTTTCGATTCCGCCTAAAGTCTGAATGGATGTTGGGTCTGTATCAGCATAGAAGATTTTGGCAATCTGCTGGGCATAAAACTCGACTTGTTTTGCTTCTTCAGGAGTCATGATCTAGCCTTAGGGGAACGCCCTGATTCTGTCATGTTTCGAGCCAAATATCACTGAGTATTTCTGCTTATTGCAAAGGTGAGATGCTCCCGGCGACCGTCGCCTAAAATAAGTGTTCAACCTCAGTTCTGAGCGTTCTCCTGGGATTGTCGTAAAGACTGTATTGCAAGATACAAAGCTCTCCCTGTGCAAGTCTTGAAACTCATGCCAGGAGTCATATAAACTTCACTTAGGAATGGCAATTTAATAACTTAAGCAATCTCGATCTTTCAATCCTTGCCTGCAAAGCTAGTGGGCGTAAAGATGCTGAAATTATTGAATTTTCATTCGTTATCACCGAATAGCCAGGAGAGCCGTTCTGAGAAACCAGAACTACACCTCAACACTTCCATGCCCTTGCCTCCCCGAATACACGCCTAAATTCCTTCATAGATAATTAGCCGATGAATATTCATACCATCTTAAGCCAAACCGAACGCCAACGGGTGAGCGATGGAGCCGTTTTACCTATCTTAAACGGTTGCGAATCCTCCACGAAGCAATTGGTGCTGCTGTTGCCGCAATTGGGAGATTTCGACAGTCTTGAATATGCTTGGTGGTTGCGGCGGGACTCTCGACAGCTTGAAGCACAAGGAATAGCAATTCGAGTTGTGGGAATTGGCGATCGCACCGCCGGTGAGCGATTCTGTAGTTATACGGGATTTCCTACCGACTGTTTGTTTGTAGATCCCACCGCCCAACTGCATCAAAAACTTGGCCTGTATCCAGGTTTATCCTTGCAACTACCCGGTTTATCGGCTGCTGCGAATGCTTACTTCAATCTGTTATTAATGTGTGCGGGAATTGGCAGCCCCGGCACTTTGGCAGAAGTATTTCGCGGGTATCGAGGCGACGCCAGAGCACCTCAATTAATTGATGATGGCGAAGTTATCAAAGCTTTCCCTCTTCCAGCTATCAAAGGCTCTACTTTCCGGTGGGCGGGCGGTAAGAATTTTCAGCGTCCGTTTGAATTGGCAACCTTGCGGCTGCGGAATATGACAGAAGTGCTGAGTAATTGGAAAACCTACGTTCCCAATCCTGCTTATCTGACTCAACGAGGCGCAACTTTCTTGTTTGATGCCAGGGGTGATTTAATTTACGAACATCGCGATCTGGCCATCCTTGGTTTCGCTGCTGATATGAGCAATCCCCTGACATTTCTATCAGAAATGGTGGCTGATGGAGACTCGCTTTAGAAAAGCTATTATTGAGTAGTATAGCAATACTAAATCATTTTCAAGCTCGGTAAATTTTGAAACTCTTGCTATAAAATGAGTTTAGGAAGACGAGAGGTAGTCGTACCTTTAAAATCAGATAGGATTGCTATATTAGTTGTTAAGCTGTTGTGCATTTAAACTGAATATCACAAAACAATCCCCGTATTGTGGAGTGAGCCTTTATAGCCCGCCCTGAATATGCAATTTAAATGCGTGACAGCTTACCCACCATCTAAAAATTACAGCAATTATGGTAAGTAAGTCGGCGCTTTAAAACACAACTATGCAAACAATTGTAAAGTGTCCAGATGCTTTCTACTGGCTGACTTAATCCTGTTTATATACTGTTACATTGTTCGGTTTAATTCCACCTACCTACTTACTGACTGACAAAACCTATATCAAAAACCATCAGCTTAGACAACCTGGAAGAAAGATTTAATCTCCATCCTACAGAAAACGCAGAATTATTTCCTGAATGGAATCAAAACTTAGGAATGAAAATTGGTATGCGCTCAATAAATCGGGGTCAATCGCTCAATGATGAGCGTCAAATATCGCAAAATCGTTCCAAAAGCAGTATAGCCTTTCTCAAAAAGATGAGGTATGACTTACAGCTCATATAATCACTTAAACGTATAGGGCTCGCATCCCAACAACATACCTCATCTTTCTGATAACCGCTATAGTCTACCCCGAGTTATTAAGCGGATACGAAACTTGAATAAATTAAGCAACTTTGCTTCCCCATTTTTTTCCAGTAAGGGCAAAGGGGAGAGATAGTCGCCTAGGTTATTAAATTTTCATTCGTTACCCGAACTCCCAGACTTAGAAACGGCTGCATTAGACCCAATTAGAAACAGATTTATTCGTCATCTAAAACGCTGGTTTTTAGCCGAAGGAACAATCAATCACTTAGTTGTTTCCCCATATTAACCCTAGCTGGCTTATATGACGAGCCCTTCTTTGTCACCACAGAACCGGAAGTGGAACTTCTCCTAGAAGACAGAGACGAAATACTGCGAGGACGCATCGACACCCTCATTATTCAACAGCAACTCTGGGTATTAGTGGTAGAATCTAAATCAATACTCCGGACAGTTTTTAGAACGAAACCACAAGCTTTACAGCGTATAGATCGTAGAAATTATAAATAAAATGCAACTGAGGCTCAGACGTGACATTGATTTAATTATCGCTGGCAACCCGAAACCCTAGAGGATACGTCATCCAGCACTAAAAAAAGTGTCCGAACCATTGTAAATCAACAATCGCCTTTTCTGTTGCCCTACCCCAAGCCCTAACTTACTTAATGGCAAACCCCACGCCAGAATGCCCAGTATATGGCAATACGCTTGACTTAAGAAGAATCTGACTTGTAAAAAATGTCTGTATTGCCTGGAAAATCGTCAGATTAAATTCCTAAAAAGCGTTAAGTAAACGGTATTGCAGTATATGGATTAATCACAAACGGTGATGTATTCCAATTTATTAAACTTTTAATCCAGCCTAACCATAAATACGATTTATCTAATATTTTCTCCTTGTTACTCCCCCATCGCAATCAACTTTATGACATCATGAGAATCCTCAAACAAATTAGACAAATAATGATTTAAACCAGGATGGAATAATATCAAAATTAGTAGATTTTATTTTTCATAAGTCAATCTAAAATCCAAAATCTAAAATCACTATGCCCCACCCCGACTCAGAAGCAACCCCAGAAGTCGAAAGAAACCATCGCCCTCTTTGAAAAACTCGGCGACACCACCGCCAACTGCTACAATAGTTAGACAGGCGAAACCTGCAATTGCTGTCTGCGACTCAGAATTCCCTCGCCTTCAGGCAGGGGAGTATTTCAATCACCTTCCCTTGCATTAAAGCTATGGTTCAAACTAAACCGATTTCCAAAACCATCACCAGTTTGCTTAACCTGCGAGAAAGATTCAATCTAACTCCAACAAGCAACGATCAATTTTCCCCAGAATTTACCCAAAACTTACCCGAACTCACCGACTTTGAAACAGCCGCACTAGACCAAATTAGAAATCGATTTCTGCGCCATAGAGAACGCGGTTCCTTAGCCGAAGGAACCATCAATCACTTAGTTATTTCTCCCTTATTAACCCTAGCAGGCTTATACGACGAGCCTTTCTTTGTCACCACAGAACCCGAAGTCGAACTCATCCTAGAAGACAGAGACGAAATACTTAGAGGACGCATCGACACCCTGATTATTCAACAGCAACTCTGGGCATTAGTTGTTGAATCTAAATCAACAATTGCTTTTTCTGTTGCCCTACCTCAAGCCCTCACCTACTTGATGGCAAGCCCCAACCCAGAACGCTCCGTTTATGGATTAATCACAAATGGCGATGAATTCCAATTTATCAAACTCATAATTCAACCAAATCCTCAATACGATTTATCTAATATCTTCTCCCTGCTACTCCCCCACCGCAATCAACTTTATGACATTATGCGAATTCTCAAACAAATCAGACAAATAATGCTGCAAAGTATAGATAATTAATCTCTTTGATCGTTATCAATATCCAACAAACAAGCAAAACAAGGTAAAAGATATGTCTTACAGCGACTTTACATTAGCAAAAATAGTAAAAATATTCGGTTTAACAGTTTCTGAAAAACTCGATATTTTCCCAGGAGTTTCAGACTTTAACAGCAGTCTTTATTTGCAAGAAACCCTTCTATACAATCTCCCTTTGGCGCTTGCTATCAATACAGAAAAGTCGCGTTCTGAAATGATTATTTCTCCTATTTTAATTGAATTAAAAAAGTTCTTTACGCAACCCATTAGTTTATTTTCAGGCGTGGATTTTACCGTTGATGCGACCAGAGGATTAAACGGAACCTGCGACTTTCTCATCAGCCGTTCTCCAGAACAGCTATTTATCAATGCCCCCGTCATCACGATTGTAGAAGCCAAAAAAGAAGATATTAATGCTGGATTAGGTCAATGCGTAGCAGAAATGTTAGCAGCAAGATTATTTAACGAACGCGAAGAAAACCAAATTTACCAAATTTATGGGGCTGTCACAACTGGGGATAGATGGAAATTTTTAAAATTAAAAGAACAAATTATTGAAATAGATTTAGGAGAGCATTTTCTGAGCAACAATGTTAATAAAATTTTGGGAATTTTAGCCCACGCTATAAACGAATCAATAGCAGCGTCATAACCTCTCTCAATCCAAAACTATCATGTCCCACCCCGACTCAGAAGCAGCCCTAGAACTCGAAACCATCGCCCTCTTTGAAAAACTTGGCTACACCACCGCCAATTGCTACAACGAATGGAATAGGGCACTAGCAACTTAGCAATGGCAATTTAATAACTTAAGCAATCTCGATCTTTCAATCCTTGCCTGTAAAGCTAGCGGGCGTAAAGATGCCGAAATTATTGAATTTTCATTCCTTAGGGCGAGAAACCAAAAGCGAAGTTGTCCTTATCATTGAAACTCCGGCCGAAACCGTATCCTCGAATCCAGGAACCTGCGAGAGTCTTGAAAGCTAAACTGCGGGCTTAATAGACTTGAATTGCCAAAATATTTTTGCGGTGTTGTTTGCATTAATTCTTGTTCGCTGTTCCCCGTTCCCTGTTCTCTATTCCCGACTTTTGCAAGAAATCTAATTAAGACTTGAGCAGTGCCATTGGACTTCAGCCCTTAAAATAGAAAGAGCTAAAGTCCTGACTGCCAACTAATTCTATGGCGCTCGATCGCCCGCAATCTAAATCAAATTAGTTTGAAATCGCCAGCGGCAATTTGGTTGGCTGACACTCCAATTACTGTTGCCAAAAGTCGATCGCCATAATTGATTAAAGCTCCGCTGTTATTTTGCGTAACGCTCAACTGTCCGAAAGTCAAACCTCCTGTTAATCCCAACAAATCTTGACCGTCTTGCCAGTCGGTTACGATATCGCTTCCCCCTCGAATATCTAAGACAAAAATGTCATTGCCACTGCCGCCAATTAAGCAGTCATTACCTAAACCTCCATACAATACGTCATCCCCACCAGCACCGATGAGAGTATCGTCATTTTTACCTCCATACAAAGTATCATTGTACTCGAATCCATTGAGCCAATTGTTAGCGCCAGAACCCATCAAAACATCGCCGCCGATCGAATCGAGAGCTTGACTGCCAAATAACAAGTCGTTAGCGGTACTGCCACCAAGAGAATCTGATATTTGAGAGGCACTAACTGAATCGTTATTTCGCGGACCATTTAGGGTGTTAATGGCAGGAGTTACTGTTGACAAAACATCTGTTCGATCGACCAGAATAGTATCGCCGCCAATTGCTACAAGAGTGTCTCTAGTATTCCCTACAAGAGTGTCATTGTCGGTAATTGTCAGAACCGCAGAAACAAGACTATCTGTGCTACCATTGCCGAGGAAAAGATTGACAGTCTCAGAAAGTTCGCTCAAAGTATCGTCAATCGTCGAGACAGTGAAAGTCGCGCTAGTTTGACCGATCGCAAAATTCAACGTACCGCTAGCAGCAATGTAATCGGGTTGAGAACCGCCAGCAACGGCCGATCCGTCAGCAGTGTTAAAGTTAACCGCAACATTAGTATTGCCATTGCGAAAAACTTCGATCGAGGCAGTCTGACCTTCTTCGATCGTATAATTCGCCGCACTAAAACTAAAGCCAATTCCTGGTGTCGGCGTTGGTGCAGGCGTTGGTGTTGATATCGGTGTTGGAGTTGGTACCGGCGTTGGTGTTGGTGCCGGTGTTGGTGTTGATATCGGTGTCGGTGTCGGTGTTGGGGCCGGCGTTGGTGTTGATATCGGTGTCGGAGTTGGTGTCGGTGTTGGAGTCGGTGTTGGCGTTGGAGTTGGCGTTGGTGTCGGTGTTGGAGTCGGTGTTGATATCGGTGTCGGTGTCGGCGTTGGTGTCGGCGTCGGCGTGTCGTTAGCCAGAATCGTCACTGCGGTTTCAGTTATGTCTCCGGGTTCAGCATTGATGATATCGCTGAACTCAAAAAATGCCGTTTCATCTAATTCTGGGATGTCGTCTGGATTGATGGTAACTGTGACGTTTTGACTTAATTCCGCCGTACCTGCGGGAAATGTTAGGGATGTTGGGGCAAAAGTGTAGTCCGCATCCAAAGTAGCAGTGCTGCTAGCGTTAGTAAAGATGAAGACTGTAACATCTTCGTTGGGAGTGCTGCTGAGAATGACAGGGACAGTAACGGTGGTGGGGGTAGTTCCCTCTGTAGCGGAGTATGCAGGGGCAGCAAAGCCAACTTTTTTAGGCTGGACCTTCTGGACCTCGAAAGCGCCAATATCTACTTTAGGGCCGACGATGCGATCAAAGCCCTGACCTCGTTGATCTACCTTGCCGGGGGCAACAGCATTGTTTCCGGCATCGATCGCGGGACTTTTAGCTAGCAATTCGTGGGTTTTTGTGCGGCTGTTGCCACCGTTATCTTGTAAGGGACCGAGCTTGGGGTTTACGAGAGCTCCGGCTTTACCTATCAGCCCGCCAGCCACGAACACAAAGTCGCTGCCGTTGTTAATACCGATCAGGTTATCCCCCAGATTTTTGAACATTCCTTGAACATCGGGAGCTGCTTTTACATTGTTTACGCCACTCGAATTGCTAGCAACGATCGTGTTCTGAACCTCGACAATGCCGGCAATATTGACAACCCCTCCACCGTTATTGGCTGCGTTTTTGGCGATCGTGACATTGGTGAGGGTTGCTGTACCGTCGTTATTGTAGATGCCTCCGCCGTCATTGTTTGCTTTATTTCCAGTGACTTTGTTCGCCGAAATAGTGCTGTTGGAAATCGTGAGGGTGGCTGTGGCAGCGTCGTTATGGATGCCTCCACCACTTAGTAGTGCTTTGTTGTTATCAATGGTGCTGTAGGAGAAGTCTACCGCACCCTCACTGTTAAAGATACCACCACCTCTTTTGTCTAAAGTGCTGTTGTTAGAAATGGTGCTTTTTGCGATCTTAACTTTACCATCCTTGTTGTAAATGCCACCACCATCTTGCTTAGCTTTGTTGTCAGCGATCGTAACCTCGGAAATGTTTAGCGTACCGCCGCTGTTGCGGATGCCACCGCCTTCATCAGCAACATTTCCTCCTAAGATCTTCAGGTTAGAAATTGTTAAATTGTTATCATCGTGGATATCAAAGACGCGATCGTCCCACACTTTACCTTTTTTGAGATCTGTTTGAACGATCGTCTTCTCACCTTTACCTTCGATAGTTAGATTGTGTCTGATGTCGAGATCGCCAATCTTACCAAAGTTTTCATTCTTTCCTAAGCCTAAGATAGTTAGGGTGTAAGTCTTTTCGTCTAGCTTGATGGTATCCCCAGCGGCAGAGTACAGAATGGCTTCCCGCAAGGAAGTCCCTGCACCGACATTGGGTAAAAGGTTTCCGTTGTCCTCGTCCAGTACAGTGGTCACAGGGATAACGGCGAGAACGTGGCTGTAAGCTTGCACGATCGCCCGATCGAATACTAGAGGAAAATCGATCGCACCTGCTGTTACTTCTAAATTCCAATCTCCCCCCAATGCAGCATTACCGGTTAAGTTTTTGGAGGCGGCAATGTTTGCACCTGTTAATTCCCTCAAATTTTGGAGGAAGTTGGCATTAGCACCTACCCTGCACCCGTACAAAAGTATGGCGGCACCGGGTGCGAGGCTGTCGCGCCATTTTTGCAGCAGGGGGGCATAGGCTTGAAGGGTAAGCGTGCTGAGATCGGTATTTCCCAGTTTAACGCTGCCGGGACTGCCGTGGGATACAATGTGAACGGCGTCGATATTGGCGCGATCGCTCAAAATTTCAGCGATTTGCTCGACTCCATCTCGCTGCGCGTCAAGTACGATCGCTTCTACTCCTTCTACAACTCCTGCAATTAAGCTTGGATAATCTTCTACTGCCGCATCAATAAACACTACGGAAGTAATATTTTTGGTGCGATCGATCGCGCTGAAGCTATCCCGAAATCCTCTGACTTCGGCAGCCAATAATGTTGCTGTCATTGTTGAGTACCTGATATAGATTTACAGTGCTTTTGGTGTACGTAAGGTACAATTCAAATCCACCAACCCCACCCCGACCAGGGCAACCACGAGGGGATTGCTCCTACGAAAGGGAACTATCTACTTCATCAACCTGGAACTTGCTCTAATAATAGGTACGGTGAATTTCTTGCTGCGGATCTCGATGTAAATAATCTTAACAATAAGTATATTTGCAGGGTCGAGTGCTTTTTTTTGACAGATTAAAATACTGTAGTTTAGACTAAAAAATAAGGGCAGCTAAAAGTAGCCACCTTTGAAGCTCAGGCAAGCTGTTGTTCACAAACTCAAACAGTAAAAGATTAAACGTAAGGATTCAGGTAACACCAAAAGCACTAAAACCTATACGACATAAGCATTTGGTCAAATTATCGTAGAATTTCGATTTTTATTAAGAAACTATGAAAGCCTTTAGTTTCGTACTTATTGATAATCAAGCTATTTATTTAGGGAATTCTTGAATTTTATAAATCGCTCTGTGACTACGTTTCAGGCACCTTAATTGTTACAAAAAAGCATTATTTCGCAAACTAGAAAGTTTATCAGATGTTCCAATTGGTCAGTTATCCGGAAAAATGGGAGTAATCATAGACCTAGTATCTGACAGCTTCAAATTGTCGGATTAAAAATGTTTGTAATTCGCTTAATGTTTCTGATTTGACCGTAAAGTCGTGGCAACTCATAAAACATGATTGTACAGCTCAATTAGTAAAGAATAGGGCTTGTTTGAGAGCGGGCATCCTAACTGTCAAATGTGGCATGATTGTCGGGAACTCACCTAATTCGCAGCTAAGCCATGCCGCTCGTTTGCCGATCGAGATCGAGAATCCCCGAACGATCTCGCCCACCATCCACAAAAAACAAAATTCGCCCAGCAAAGGGTGTCGCTGGGCTGTTTCGTGAACCGCAGACAGCTACTCTAGGTGCCGGTCAATTAGGGCAATCAGTTGAGCGATCGCCTTCTGTTCTTCTACAAGTAGTTCCTTAAGCTGGCGCATCTGCTCTTGGTTGGGCGGACGGTGTACCAAATCATCAACGAAGTCAAGGATTGGAGACTTTCTCAAAGGTTTACCCAAGGCAGCTTCATCTCGCAGACGTTTAGTTCGCTCCAGCTTTGACCGCTGAAATCGGTTCTTCTCCTGACGGCGCGCGATAAGTCCGTCAAGTCTTTGACATTCGTTCCCAGTCTTCCTCGTCTCCATATATGTCTTTCACCTGTTGTTTTAACTCAGTTATTTGCTCGCTAAGACTTGCCACCTGGTCTTCAATGGCGTCTGTCTTATCTTCCTGGATTTCCAAAGAAATCTCCACAGCTTCAACATATTCAGTTAACTTTTGTATTGGATCTGGTTGGGGCGTATCGCCGTTAGACCCGCTGCCGTTAGACCCATTACCGTTCGACCCGTTGCCGTTGTCATTGGTCATAGTTATGCCTCACTGATGTTTGATGGAAGAAACTGGCGATCGCTTTTGATACAGATGAAACTACCGCCAGCCTTGCCGAATAAGTTGTTACCAAGTTGTTACCAAGTTATTACCAAGTTTGATGTCAATCAGTTAGTTGGACTCAATGGGATTCGCTTGGTAATAATGCTCATAAATTCACCCTCACTTGGAGCAGGCATAAGGAAACTCCACTCACTGATATGAGCAAACTGTAATCTGTAAAGCCAGCGAATCGTGTATGTCACCCCGTAACTCGATCCAAAAACCATTATCCTTACCCGTTCGCAGCCATCAGATTGAGTTGGCAAACTGTTTATACCAGGAATGACCGATGGTAAAGTATCGTCTGGACTGGGCACAAAATCCAGATTTTGGGAATAAACCAATTGCGGCGCGAAACTTGGCGGCGTTACCAACCCAATACCAAAGTTTGTAATCATAATTCGAGCCTCCTACTCGTTCTAGGGGATTAGTTTCGTGGGGGATTTTCCAGATATTCTGGGCGGTCTGATTAGGAATGAAAATTCAATAATTTCAGCATCTTCACGCCCGCCAGCTTTGCAGGCAAGGATTGAAAGACCGAGATTGCTTAAGTTATTAAATTGCCATTCCTTAGTTGTAGGTTGCATAATTGCCCTGTAAAAAACCTCAACCCATTAACCGGACTCCAAGAGAAATTGAGACGGCATTTTCTATCAACTCAAGAATTAATCGTTCCTCCCACTTCCCGGTACAGGTGCAGTTTCAGTTTCGGATTGATTAGACCCTGCAATCACAATGCAAGTACACAACGCAGCAGCTAACTGGTTTTGTTCGACGCGACTAAGAACTCGAACTGTCGGAAACCAAAGCTGTAAGTGGGATAAGTCGTTGTTGACGCTGCCCGAATACGCTTTGAATGGGTCGCTCTCCAAACAGACGAAGGTTCTCAAAACGTACAATTCATCCGAGTTGAGTCCATCCAATCGGTTGATTAGGGATTCCAGGGAATATTTTTTGGGTGTCGTGTACCCAGTAATCGCTTGTTCTCTCAGTTCCCACCAGCTCATCATGTTGGCTTGTTCTGTGGGACATATGACCTCCGACTTGCGGACGCAGATGTAAACTGGGTGCCCGTATTCGAGAACCGGGTTGTCTTGGTCATCCAGCAGGCGACCGGTGACAGTTTCTAAGCGAACATCCGTTACTTCGATGCGTCCCGTTGTTGTGGTGACGCAGGGGTTAGGAATTTCTACAAAGCTGGGTTGGGCGGCTTGTGATGGCTGCCCGAAATCTGCGAACATAGAGGAAATCTCCGTAAAGTGAGTGCCATACCCCGTCCCAGAAGATTGCGAGTCAGAGGGGGCGGGGTTTGGTTTTGGTGTTGAATCATGTCTGTGTATGCACAGACATGATTATGTATGCACAGACATAACACTTTTGCTTCTGGGTTGTCAAGCCCTATGATGAAAATTGTTAATTGTGCATACACAGACATGACCAGAAAACCCGCAGAACGAAGTGCTTGGGGCGAAAACAAAGAGCGTTACAGCATTTTTGTTACTCCCACCGCGATGAAGGCGATCGACACCAGGGCCGAGGCCCTCGACATCTCGCGTTCCGAATTCTTGGAACAGTTCGCCCGCAAAATGGTGGGGATGACGGACACCGAACTAGGAAAGGAGGATAGGGAGACATTGACCAAAAGTGTTGGAGCAAAGCATCGCATTAGCCCGCGAAGAACTTGGCGGCAAAGGTTTGTTTATCAAGCGCAAGGCTAAGGGCGATCGCGCTCAATTGCTAAAAAATCAAATTATGGAATGGGAAACACTACTTCAAAAACTAAGTTGAACTGTTGCTATACACCAAAACTCGCTTGTCTGAAGTTTGGTGTATAGCAACATTGGACGCACGCACAGCATCTCAGGACATTTTATGACTGAATCAGTTACAGTTCCTTACCCCCAAACCATACCGCAAACGATCGCGTTTGATGAGTTCGCAGCCTGGTATCCAGAGAACTCTATTCGCCGCTACGAACTACACGACGGAGCAATTGTTGAAATGCCCTTAGTCCCGGGCCGCCATTCCCTCGTTACAGGTTTTACCAGGGATGAAATCAGTGCAGAAATCAGGCGGCTGAGATTGCCTTACTTTATCCCCGGTGACTGCCTGCTCAAACCCATTCGTGACGAAGTTGGTTATCAGCCAGACGTTGTTGTCCTAGGCAAAGCAGCTCTCGCCAACGAACCGCGCTGGGAAAGGGAGTCCATCATCACGATGGGGTCTTCGGTGCGGCTGGCTGTAGAGGTCGTCAGCACGAACTGGCGGGACGATTACCATCTCAAATTCGCTGACTACGAAGAAATGGGCATCCCCGAATACTGGATCGCGGACTATCTCGGTTTGGGCGGCCGTAAGTTCATCGGCACTCCCAAGCAACCCACACTGTCAGTTTGCCAGTTGGTAGATGGGGAGTACCAGGTAAAACAGTTTCGGGGTGGTGACACGATCGAGTCGCTCGCTTTCCCGGAGTTGAGGTTGACTGCCGAACAGATTTTTCAGGCCGGCTTGCCTCTAAGCGAGCCGAGCTAGAAAGACTGGGGGGTGAAACATCGCCAACTCATTCCGATTCGCTTTCGGCACTTATCTCCCAGAATATCTCTACTGGTACGGGGTACAAAACAGGGCCTCACGGGGTTCATACGGGGTTGGGACGGGATTTGGAAACCTTGTCAGACGGGAATTATAGCCATTTACAGGGTTTAGAGTCTCAAAACTTTTGTGAAAAGTTAAAGTCTTCTTCTGGGTTGACTGAGGAAAGTCGCGGTACAAGCAATCACTATCGAAGCGGATACTGCAAGCGATCGCTGACAATGACCCCGCAGCAGCCAACAAGGTCTATTCCGAAGTGCATCAGTTGGGAGTCAAAGAAGCGGTGAAAGCAGTGCTGACAGACGTTAAAAATGAGGTTTTCAGACAATTGGTCAAACTTTGGAAGCAAAGCAAAAGTCAGCCGTGAATCGAATACTAAGATTCATGCTTTGGTGTATATCTTTCTTTACACAGCACTTTTTATTTATGTCCAGCTACTTAGCAAATATTCTGTTGCATCGATCGCCCAATGGTTGACTACCGAGTCAGATCCTTTGGTACGCGATCGCATTTCCGATTTGTTGCGCTGAGTCGGATTGCTCAAACTCAATCCAAATTCTGCCTCGGTTTTTAACCCACCTCATCCCAAGGGGCTAGTTTTACGTTGCCAAGCCAATTCAAGAGAGCCGGTTACACTTGGCTTGCTTGGACAGATTTACTTCGGTTTTCCGGTTCTCCATTTGGGTCGAAAAAACTGAAATTTCGATACCCCCAACTATTCCGTAACTGAGAGCATAAAAAACGGCGCAATGCGGAGTAAGTAAAGACGCGCAAGTTTGACATCCATGCCCCCCTGTAGTATTTCCCTGAATCTGGGTTTTGGGCAAGGTTGGCTTCCTATTCAATGCAATTTTTTACGTTCTCAAAACCCCTGCAATCCTTATCCTGTATAAATTTTGGATAAATAAACTAAAATTGACAAGAGTGTGACGTTAATAGACAAAAGTATAAAGTTTGCAGACTAAAATGAGATGAAAGTGTACGAAAATGGACGAACTGTGAACGAATGTTGTCACGTCAAGTTTGGTGTAATTTTAGTATTATTAAATCAAGTTTGATTGCAGTTTTGTATCGCTCGATTGCAGTAAAATCGAATTTTGCTGCTCCTGAAAATCGGTATCATTAAGCACTTTTTTGAAAAATATTGTGCAAATTGTCGATCGAAAAACCGTAGTTTATTGTGGTACCCGGTGATTTCATTATTTTGAAGCAAGCAGCTTTTCAAGTTCGCTAGCAGCTAAGCGTTGTTCTTGCACCTTATCGACTCGAATAGCGTCAATCAAGCTGGGTAAGGCATAAAGTTTTGGATCGTTCAGCGATCGCCCCCATCAGGAAATTTCTCGTTCAAACTCTGAGCGAAATAATACTGATACCAAAATTCTGCGACTTCCAACAACATGGGTACGGATTCAGGAGTTATACCTGAGCCATACTGCGGGGCATAACTTTCTATGTATTCTCTAGCTAGTTTATAAGCCCAATAGGAAAAATCTGTTTCTACAAAACAGCGCAGTGCATACTCTAACTTGAGCAAATCTCCATTGCGGACAAAGCGCACCGTTGTCCACCTAAAGTTACGGTAGCCATCTCCTTGCGCCCCATCAATGTCTTTCAATAAGTTTCTGATAAATTGCCGGCTTTCGGAACTAGGATTTTCTAGGTAACTTTGCATCAGTGCGATTGCATCATCCACTAACTATTGTTGCTGTTCCCATTCTGCTTCGGTGAAGTGTTCGGGACAAGTCATCAGATGAAGTTGCTGCTGCACTCGTTGGGCAATGTAAAGTGCAAACTTTTCAGCAGCAACTTCATCAACGCAGAGACTTTTGATACTCGTCAGCCTGGTTATCGATATGGCAAATCGAGCTTTTTCAACTTACGAAAGTGGCTTGAATCCACTTTTTTATTTTATTTGCAGTAGCACGTTGCTGATTTTTTTGTTTCATTCACCGTAAATCTCTTTCAACACAACTGCCAATCCTGTATCTAGGTCTTGCAACGCTTCATCTAGGCTCTCATAGCTATCTTTTCCCAACCACAGCGTCCCACCACAATCGATTGCTCGCACAAAAGATGTTGAAGGACTCTCGGCCTGATCGCCGATTTCAATCCAGCCTTCATGTTCGTATACCCAACGGGTGATGTTGGGGTACATCTGTTCTAATGAAAATTTCATCTTAACTCGCTTTCCTCCCGTGTCTGCGTCCTCACGATAACGTCAGGTCTCAAACCTTAATAAAATTTAAATCCTGATGAAACCCAGTATATCAAGGAATGAACTGCTATTCAAAAAATATAGTTTGTGAGTCCAGACTTGTATTAGTTTTTGTTGCAAACTTCTTTGATAAGTTGATACTCCGCATCATATCTAGGTATAAATGAAGGTTCCCACCACGCTCCTGATTTTTTGACAGCACCTTGTTTGTCGGTCAAAATATAGTTAGTAGGACGAATCATGGAGGTTGGACAGTAAACTCTAAAATCTGCTTTCAATCTATCTCCATCAGAATATACTAAAGTAGTTGAAGCAAGATAGAGTTCTGGTTTATCAAGCAACTTAATCGAAATTTGATAAGATGGGACAGGACTTGGCTTGGGTAAAGTTACTGTTGGTGTTGGTGGATAAATTGGTAATGGTTGTGGTGGAGTTGGTGTCGGTGGATAATTTGGCGATGGTTGAGGTTGAAATGTAACTATCGGAGATGAAGGAATTGGTGATGGTTGTGGTTGAGGTGTAACTATTGGTGTTGGAGCAATTGGCGATGGTTGAGGTTGAGGTGTAACTATTGGTATTGGAGCAATTGGTGATTCTTGTGGTTGAGGTGTAACTATTGGTATTGGAGCAATTGGCGATGGTTGTGCTGGTATAACATTTGGTGATTTCGGAGTAACAAGAGTTTTGGGAGTAGGAGATTCTTGTACTGGCGAAGGAGACTTAGAAGGCTGCGGTGATGAAACTATTGGTGGAGTAGAGGCGATTGGATTCGGTGATGGATTTGAACTAGCCGATTGTGCAGATGGTTTGGTTATCCAAAATCCTGCAATAATAGCTGCTGCAATGAAACTACCGAGCAACAAAGTTTGTTGGATATTCCCAAGTTTAGATGGATCTGCGGAAATAACTGTTGGTTGTTGAATAGTCTCAGGAATATCTGCTATAGTAGGACGGATAATCTGATGAACCTGAGATGTTTTTGATTGTAAGGCTTGTAGCATTTCTTGTGCTGTGGCGTATCGATCGCAACTATGAGTAGAAATTGCCTTATCTAAAATAATCGCCAAGGTAGGGCTAACTTGGGGAGCATATTGTTTCCAAAGAATCTCGCCTGTATATCCGTCAATTTCTAGTTCCTGCGGCTGCTTTCCCGTCAGTAAATAAATAGCGGTTAATCCAGTTGCGAATAAGTCACTACTATAAACCGGTCGTCCGGCCGCTTGTTCGGAAGACATAAATCCACGAGTGCCGATCGCAATTGAAGTCTGCGGGCTTCCCGAAGAACTCATGGTAGTAGCTACTGCTTCTTTAACCGCACCAAAATCTATTAAAACTGGCTGTTTGTCTGATTGTCTAATAATTATATTGTCTGGTTTAATATCCCGATGAATGATCCGTTTTTGATGGACGCAATCTAAAACTTGCAAAAAATTAACTAAAAAATCTCTGACGTAACTTTCGCTGAAACTGGATTGCGATCGGATTATATCTGTGAGAGTCAAGCCTTCTATTAGTTCCTGAACGAGATAGAAATCATTGTTTTCTTCAAAATAAGCATAGAGTGCAGGAATGCGATCGCTGTGGTTTCCCAAATCTTCTAAAATAGCGGCTTCCCGTTGAAAGCGTTCTTTGATTAGTGGATAAATTTGGGGATTGTGAGAAACTGGATGTAATTTTTTAACTACACACCGCCGCCCTGATGGCATTTGGGTATCTTCTGCCAGGAAGGTTTCTCCAAACCCACCACAACCAATAGATTTTAAGACTTGATACCGATTATTTAATAGCATATTTTGGGTATAAAATATTGTTTGACAAGATACAGCACTAAAGTCAAGTTAATTAAAATATTCCGATGTAAATCAACTATGTTTCAGGAAATCGATCGCGATAGTTAGATTACTCGATCGAGAATCAGATTTAACGATCGCCCGAACCTTTCCGCACCCACCCGTACTCCTAAAACAGCGTGTCTCCTGACTGCACCAGCGCCCAACGCCAAGCAATACCCAGATTAATGCAGTAATGCTGCGGGGAGTTAGATAAGGATGACCGCAAACAGAGAGAATATTGGTCTACAGTTGGCTGAGGGGGTGAGTTTTGTCGAGATCTGCTTCTGGCTGCGGCTGACCCAGCCTCAGAAATAGCGAGGATCTGGCCCACTTTCCTTGATACAATCTTCACCAGAACTGAAGCGCAATCCGGTAAAAAGATTTAAAAAGAGAAAACTTCCTGAAACTTAGGATATAGAGCGTTATTTATAATATAGCAATATTTTAGTTCCCGGAATTGAATTAGAACAGAGAAGCAAAATGATTGAAGGGCGGGCGATTTTTAGTTTAATAGTAAGTTTGGCTGTTGTTGGCTCTAATTCCTGGCCGGTCTTTGCAGGGCTAAAACAAGACAGCATAGCGACACCAAACCAAATAGCTCAGCGACAACTTAATTGCAACAATCCTCAAAATCAAAGTAACGCAGAGTACAAGGAGTGCGCGCGATTAAAGTATGAAGCCGCAGACAAGCGACTCAATCAGGTTTATCAACAACTGCTTCCTAAATTAAGTCGAAAAGAGCGATCGGTACTTTATCGAGAACAGATAAAATGGATTAAGTCGCGGGACAAAAGCTGCGAAGCTGAAGTTTATGACAATCGCGGCGGTACGGGTTATTCAGGTTTTCTCAGTGAATGCTTGGAACGCAAAACCAAACAACGCACCGCTGAATTACAGAATTATTTACGAAACAGATAAGGAATAGAAAGGATAGTTTATGAAAAAGCGATCGATTTTAGGAATTACGCTCAGTTTTGCCGTGTTGGGAGCTTGCTATTTCACCAAACCTCCCACTGTAAATGCTGCACCTGCATCTATATTTACACCAATTATTCGGGATATTAAGAATCAGATTCCGAGAGGATGGGTAATGCGCCTACCTTCAAGTGTTAATCTCAGCAACACTAAACTTTACCCGCAAGTCATTACAACCATCCCCGGAGAGTTTGCGGTCTGGCTTAATTCACGGCCTAACTGTATGGATAGATCCTGTCAATTTGGAGTTATTGCAGTAGCCAAAAATTCTAAGTATGCTAATGATTTGCGTTCTGCTCCTATCTTTTCTAAGACAAATATGCAAAGAATTAGAGCGATTAGACAGCGCATCTCTCAAACTAGAAGAGAATCAGAATCAGAGATGAAACTATTGATGAGTTCAGAAATGGCAGTTTTAGAAAGAACACCAATTACCTTAAAGCCGGGAATTCAGGGTGTTTTCATTCTTCGGAATGGGGGAGGGGCTTCAACTCCAGCTTCTTTACACGTTTTTTGGAAACAAGATGGTTTGAATTATCGAGCAACTATAAAAGGTGGATTCGATTACGATCGGAGTGTTGTAATACAAAGTCAGAAGTCAGCATTGATTGATTTAGCTATTTCGATGGCTAAAGAGTCTCCGATTAAAAGCGCTAACTAATGATAGCTGAGTTTCATGGACTTTTTGATGGGTTTCGGAGAGTAGGCGGTTTAGCGCGTGAGAGTCCAGAAAACGGGTTTTTTACGAAAATACTGCGTTTGAGCATCGCAGATGCTCCAAAAACCCGGTTTCTAGGGGTGGGAGTGGGCGATCGGCATAGATATATCTTTGGGAGTATGATAAATTAAAAAATGTCCGGTAGAGCCTGCTGGACGAGTGAAGCTAAAAAGTAATCAGACTTCCCTAACATACATAATCAAGGAGAAACTATGGACCCGATCACGTCAGCAATTGTTTTAGGAGTTGCAGGAAATTTGGCAACCGATGCGATCAAAGCTGCTTACACAAGCCTTAAAGAGGCTTTAATCGCAAAGTATGGTGTACAAAATAAGCTGATTGACGCGGTTAACGAATTGGAAAGCGATCGAGAATCTAAATCTCGCAGAGGTGTGGTAGAAGAACAAGTAGAAAAAATTCAAGCTTATAAAGACCCCGAACTTGTGAAATTAGCTCAAGAGTTGCTTGACAAACTCCAAGAGCAACCAGGTGGTGTACCCAGTATCACCCAGAATGTTAGTAACGTTAAATTTGCTGCCACCTCTGCAACTGGAAATGCGACTATAAGTCAAATCAATGACAACGCACCAGCCGAAGACTGGAAGAAGTAATTTTATACCTATTCTGAAGATTACAGCTAGACATAGCACGCGATATTTGTAAGGACATGGTACTGCCGTGTCCTTACTTGTAGGTCAACTTTTAAAAATATTACTTAACGGAGTAGGTAGACATGACTGAAGGCAATATCCAACAAACAATTACTGGAACGGAATATGCTGCTGTTTCAGCAACAGGTGATGCTTATGTGTACGTCATTCACAACTACCGTGAAGATGACAGAAGTGCGTCAATAAAACCTGCCGATATTTCTGTTGAAGAGCTTGAACGTCCAAGCCCGTATCGGGGTCTTTCTTACTTTGAAACCAAACACGCAGAATTATTTTTTGGACGTAATTCGCAAATAGATGAATTAAAAAATGCAACTCACAATCGTAATTTTATTCCCATTTTGGGCGCATCCGGTAGTGGTAAATCTTCTTTGGTGTTGGCGGGGTTAATACCAAAATTAGCAGAACAAGGAAATTGGCTTTTTACTTATTTCCGTCTTGGTTCTAACCCTGACCCTTTTTATGTACTTGCTGAAGCGCTGCTTCCGTTGTACAGGTCAGATGAGGACAATCGAACTACAGCTCTAAGTTTAGCTCAAAAACTTAAAGACAACAAGCTGGAAATCGCCAAAATTTTTACCAGCATCCAAAGCCTGCATCCGAATCATAAACTGCTGTTAATTGCCGATCAGTTTGAGCAACTATACACTGCCTACAACGACGAAACTCAGCACCTATTTCTGGATTTGTTGTTAAGTATTATACAACCGTCCGATCGCGAGTCGCTGTCTGCGGTGATGGTGACAACCATGCGAATAGATTTCTTAGATAAAGCTCTTGCTTATCCAGCGTTCGCAGAGGCGTTTAAGCAAGGTGATATAAAATTAGGTGCGATGACACGCGACAAGCTAGAGCAGGTAATTGAACAGCCCGCATTGAAATATGAAGTGGCATTTCAAGACGGTTTAATAGAACGCATTTTAAGTGATGTATATAATAAAGAGGATTGTTTACCTTTACTGGAATTTGCTTTAGAGGAGTTGTGGAACAAGCGAATCAAAAGACTGAAAAAAGCTAGTTTACAGAACAAGCAAATTGACCGACAAATAACCCATGAAGATTATACAGAAATAGGTGAAGTAAAAGGTGCTTTAGCAACATATGCTGATGACGTTTATAATAATTTGACTCCAGCACAGAAAGAGCAATTACCAAAAATATTTATTCAACTTATAAATTTTAGCCAATTTACAAAAGATCGAACCGACAGGCGATATGTACGTAGGGTTGCAAAAAAAACTGAATTAGGAGAAAAAGGCTGGCGCTTGGTACAGATTCTAGCCGAAAAGCGATTAGTCGTTACTAACCGCAATGCAGACGATGAGGATACGGTAGAAATCATCCATGAGACACTAATTAAGGAATGGCTTCTGATCGAGACCTGGATGAAGGACAATCGCGACTTCGGCACGTGGTTAGAAAGACTGCGAGCGGCTATGAGCCAGTGGGAGAAAAGCGATCGCGATTCCGGTGCATTATTACGGGGAAAACCTCTCACTGATGCTGAAGATTGGTTACAAAAGTATGGAGAAGATTTGACAAATGAGCGAGAATATATTCAGCTAAGTTTGCAATTGAGAGATTGGGAGAAAGCTGAGAAAGAACGCCAAGAACGAGAAAAATTAGAAACGCAAGCTGCTTTAGAGGCAAAAAAAAAGGAAACTTTGATATTGGCGGCTGCGAAACAACAAGCTGAAGCTCAATTAACTGAAGCGCAACAGGAAAAGAAATACATTATTACTCAAGCTGAGCAAGAAAAGACGCAGATCGTTACTCAAGCTGAACAAGAAAAGACACAGCTCATCGCTCAAGCTGAGCAGGAAAAGACTCAGATTGTTACTCAAGCTGAGCAAGAAAAAACCCAGATTGTTACTCAAGCTGAGCAAGAAAAAACCCAGATCGTTACTCAAGCTCAGAAGGAAAAAAAGCAGATAATCCGCAGTGGGCTTTCTGGACTAGCTGTAATCGTGGTTGTCGCGTTAACAGTAGTAGGTGCAGCATGGAAAGGACTGACAGAAGCTCAAAAAGGTACACAATTAGAACAGGCGGGTGTTAATTCCTTATTCCAGTTCAAATCAGGAGAGCTAAGCTCTTTAGTCTCCGCAATGCAAAGCACTCAAGATTTACAAAAATTGATTGGAAATAGGAATAACCCAAAAGATTATCCTGCTGTGAGTCCAATATTGGCATTACAAAAAATTCTGGATGATATTCACGAACAAAATTATTTTGAAGCGGGACAGGGTGATGTCAAAGGTGCCGTATTTCTGCCAAATGGAAAAAGCTTTATAACGGCTGGCGAAGGTAAAGAAAACAAAGAACTTACTCTCCAAACTTGGAACTTGGCTGGTAAAAAAGAAGCAAGTCTTCAAGGACATGAGGGAGGTTTGTTGAGTGGTGTGAATGCTGTCAGTGTTGGAGGAAATGCCCAGAATCCAGTCATTGCTAGTGCGGGTGAAGATGGGACTGTCCGACTGTGGAATAAATCGGGTCAGCAAATTAAGCAGTTGGTGGCTGAGGGTAAGCCGAATTATGACAGTTTTACAGCGATCGCAGTTACTCCCAACGGTCAAAAAATCATCGCAGGAAAGGGTAACGGCACGGTTTATCTGTGGGATAAATCTGGCAAGCAAGTCAAAACTTGGGTGGCACATGGGAAAAAGGTAACAGCAATTTCCTTTAGTAAAAATGGGCAAACATTGGTAACTGCTGGAAATGATGGACTGGCTAGGATTTGGATGGTAACTGGAAATAAGCTGGGTGAACTTAAACATCCGCAAATTAAAAAAATGTTGGGAGTAAGTCTGAGTCCTGATGGCAAGTTTGTGGCAACGGCTTCTGATGATAATAGAGCCAGAATTTGGACTGTGGCGGGGCAAGAAGTGCGGCGACTGGAAGGGCATCAAGGATGGGTGACGGTAGTTAATTTCAGCCCTAATGGTGAGAGTATCGCAACCGGATCTGATGACGGAAGTGTGAAGTTGTGGAATGCTAAAACTGGGGAAAATCTTCAGGATTTCCGAGGGCATCGGGGAGCGATTTTGAGTGCGAGTTTTAGCTTAGATGGAAAGCAATTCGTGTCTACCGGAAAAGATGGATTTGTGCGGCTGTGGAACTTGGCAGATAGACCTTTACAGGGGCTTGAGTTAACTGGGTTTAAAGATGATGTGAATGCGATCGCATTTAGCCCTGATAAGGATGGAAAATATATTGCAGGTGCAGGCAATGAAGGTATTATGCGGCTATGGGATGCGACATCTGGAAAGGAATTGAAGGTTTGGAAAGAAGCTATTCAACGTACATTCAACAGTCCAAACAATGTGCAGGATATTGCTTTTAGTCCTGATGGTAAGTTTATTGTTGCAGGCGGATTAAGAATAGGTATCGCGAGAGTGTGGAATCTCGCGGGAAGTTTGACGGAACCTCAAGTAAGGCTCAAGGGCAAGGAAGAGAAACAAGAAGCACATCAAAACTCTATTCGTAGTGTTGCGGTGAGTCCCGATAGTCAGTTAATTGCAACGGGTAGCCACGATCAAACCATGCGAATTTGGAAGCCAAACAGCCCAAATGGGGAATTAGTGGCAGTGATACCCGCACAAGAAGGTGTCGTGTCTCGTGTCCTGTTTACCGCAGATGGACGGCGAATTGTGACAGCAGACTGGGAAGGAAATGTGGCAATTTGGGATTTAGCTGGTCAACTCATTCGCAAATGGGAGAAGGTGCATCCAACTCAAATTCGCGGATTAGGGGTAACAAAAGATGGAAAGTGGATTGTGACAGCCGATCTAAATGGTAACGTGAAAATTTTGGATGATTCAGGAAGTACCAAACGAGAGTTTTTTAGCTATCAGAGCGGGGTTAATGAGTTGACCGTTAGCCCGGATGGACAGCTAATTGCTACAGGTGGCATGGATGGAACGGTGAAGCTTTGGGATTTTCAGGGCCGTCAAGTTGCTGAGTTTCGGAATCCCAAGGGTTGGATTTGGGGGATTGCTTTTAGTCCGGATGGTAAAAGGATTGCGCTAGCTGGGGAGAAAGGATTTGTGAGTGTGAAATCGATCGAACCGCTATCAGATTTAATGAAGGAAGGATGTAGCTGGTTGCACAATTACCTGACACTACATCCTTCTGAAAACAACGGCTCATGTCAATAAAGCGAGAGTGGATTGATTGAAATTACAGTTTACTTTTCAAGTTCTACATAGTCCATAGATTCCATGATTTTTTTGAATTCTTCCAGATTTTTAGAACTCTTGATACCTCCGCCATCATACTCTATATGTACATCGCCGTTATAATATGGCAGGCGTGGGGAAATCGATCCAGCGAAACCATAAGCATCTTCTAGCTGAAAATTAGCCTCCGTCCAGATACTATATTCACCAAAGTTTTTTGAGGGAAATTTCAATTCGATATCACCTCTAGAATCTGCACCGCCTGGGGAAAAGTTTCTAACAATAAATGAGGTATTATTTGACTTATTTCGGTAATTCAAATGATAGACAGGATAATAATCACCTGATGCACGACAACTAAAATGTGAAGTTCGACCGTCCATTTCACTTTCTAGTTTAAATCCCTGTGGAATATAGGTTGGTAAAACAAGCTTGCCTTTGCAGGATGCTACTTCTGAGGGATTTAACGATTTCACTTTTTCGAGAATTGCACGGACATTATTCATAGTCTGTGTACCTTGAGTTACATTTTTAGTGGGTTTTGGTATTTTATTGACAGTAGCTTCACCAACTTCGATACTGGTATTACCAAACTCCTTTGTCAAAAACTTCTTAAATTGATTCGCCCGTTGTTCATCAGCGAAAGAGGCAACTTGTATAACTTTATTCCCATTGTCTTTTCTGTTTTTTGGGAAAGCATCTCCACAATAATTTGCCTTAACTGCTTGTAGATTACGATCGCTGTAATCCACAAATACTCGATAAAATTTGACCGTATCGGTGGTTGAATTTGTAAGGGACAAATCGCCACAACTGGGTTTTGGAAATGTATTGCTGTCAAAGGAGTTTGTCGGTAGACTGGCGGTTGACTCTGGTGTCAAATATTGAAGAGATTCAACAATTTTAACTGCTTCATTCATACTAATAGCTTGATTCTTGCCAACATAATTCATTGAAGGAGACTGAAATATATACTCATTATTATCTTTGATAAATCTATCCATAGAGTTTGTAAAACCGATGTGCGGTTCATTGTTGGTTCCATCATAATTTGCATATCCAAGCTCAACTTTACCTAAAGCTAGTGATGAAATGTTCTTAATGATTTCATATCTGAGTGGTTCATCACCAATTGGTAGTTTAATGCCACCTTCAATCAGAAAGCAAAACTTACTGGCATTGCAATAAACGATTTCATATCTACCTCCAAAATTTTTGTTATATCTTGTGCTAAAGCGCTCGACATTGAATCCAGGAGGCAGATAACTTGGTAAAACAAATTTGGCTTTGACTTCTTCTTTAGAACCCAAACTTTTATAAGCCTTGCGCTTTTCCATTTCTATTAATTCTTTTATTTGAGCAGGCGTTAGTTTTGCTGCTTTTCCAATTTCTTCAGGTGACTTCTTAATATTCGCTAAATTTTCAGCTTTCTGGTCTTGATTTGGTCGATCAACTGTGGGTGTTGGTTCAGCAGATGCTACCGGAGTGGGTGTCGCTGTAGCACTTGGTGATTCTGTTGATTCAACTTTCGTAGAAGTGTTGTTACAGCCAACTAACAATGCGATCAGTAATCCAGGAATTGCCAATTTTAATTTCATCTTTGAGATTTATTTGTATGTATGTATGTATGTATTTATGTATAGCATTAATTTCGACTGTTATCAAGGTTGGTTGAGTTTCGCTATCGCCCTACACAACCAACCTTTTTAGCCTAGACTAATTTTGATTCAGATAGTCCATAGACTTAATGATTTTTTGTGCTTCTTGCCAGTTTACAGAATTGCTGCCATTTGATGTCAAAGACAGTAAGTTTTGAAAAGATCCAGGAGATTCAGAATCAGAAGACAAGATTTCTCCACTAATTTGAGTATCATCTTTCGACTTATCAAATTTTGTTAGTTTCAGATTAACTCGATCGAATTTCTCCGAGGGAAGTTGAATGTCTTTTACAACTGTAGGGTCGGATCTACGCACGCGGCAAGGTCGAGTTTGAATATTAAATGAGCTATTACTCGAATTGCTATAAGTAATATCATAGCTATATCTATCTGCATTTTCTCCAGGATTGTCGCATAGAGATATTTTGAAGTCCTTCACTTCAAATCCAGATGGAACATAGGTCGGCAGAATAACTTTAACCTTCTGTAATTTGAGGTTTGACTGATCTACCCGGACAGTCTGACGATTTTCCATCTCTATTAACTCTTTGATTTGCTTAGGAGTTAGTTGTGCTGCCTTTCCAATAGAGGATGCTGAATTTGAAATGCTAGTTAATTTATTAGCTTTTTTGTCTTGACTTTGTTCATCACCTGTGGGTTGTGCGGCTTCAGCTACATTTTTAGTAGATTTTTGTATCGGTTTAGTACCAATAACTGTAACCTCACCTACCTCTACACTGGTATTCTCTAACTTACGCGCCAGAAATTCCTTAAATTGATTAACACGTTTCTCGTCAGTGAAAGATGCGACTTGTATAACGTATTTGCCCTTATCTTTTGTAGTTATTTTTAAAGCATCTCCACAATAATTAGCCTTAATAGTTTTTAAATTGCTGTCGCTATAATCGACGAATACTGGATATAACTTAACTGTATCTGTTTTCTTATCAGTTGGTATTGTATCGCCACAACCTGCTTTAGGAAATGAATCGCTATCAAAAGGATTTGGTGAATTTGTGGGTGTGGGTGCTGGTTCAGATGCTACCGGAGTGGGTGTCGCTGTGGGTGTTGGTTCAGATGCTACCGGATTGCTAGTCGCTGTGGGTGTTGGTTCAGATACTACCGGATTGCTAGTCGGGTTAGCTGCGGCGCTTGGTGATACTGTTGGTGCAACTGTCGTAGTAGTGTCGTTACAGCCAACTAACAGCGCGATCAATAATCCAGAAATTGCCAATTTTAGTTTCATGTTTAAGATTTATTTGTATGTGTGTATAGCATCAATTACAACTGTAAAGCAGAGTCATCAGGACGTTTTACACAGATAAATCCAACTAAATAAGTCGGCTTCTCAGCCCGATCGCACAATTTCTACTTCTCCCAGTCTTGACAAATAATTAATTTTGTGTATGCAGAAATATATAAGTTTCGTATAATCGATCGATAAACTCGATTAATTCAATTTCAGGACTTACGCATGGTGCCCAGAAACCGGGTTTTTTACCAAATCTGCCGGCCACAACCAAGTATTTTCGTAAAAACCCGGTTTCTCAACACTCGTGCGTCCAGGATTTACGATCGACCAAAATCAAACTTTAATTATAGTTGTGGAAATGCGATCGCAGGTAATTAGCCGATGGATAAGATAGAGAACTATCACACCCTAATCAAAAAGATTTTAACCGAGTACGATCGCCCTTTTCAAACTTACCTCGCTAACTCTAATTTTGGCTCCCGCTTGTTTAAATGGTAACTAGCGCTTTCTTCCAGCAATTGACGAACAAAATTAGGTTCTTGGGAGTTTAATGAATGCAAAATATCTCGATACAAACAACAAGCATCTTCATCATTCAAAATGCGGCTGTGGAGAATTCTCGTCCACTCCGAAGCAACGAGCATTAATTGCGGTACAACTGTCACAAAGGCTTGAATCTGGGCTGACACATCAAAAGATTCTAGAAAATGAATCAAACCAAACATGACTTCTGGCTGTTCGCAGCGATCGTCTAAAATTAAATGTAAATCTGGTAAATCTTGATCTTGAGGGCGATCGACAAGTGAGGCTAAAGCATTTTCAAAAGCTGTAACTTCATCAGGCGATCGCATCAATTTATTGGCTTTTAAAATGTTAATTTTGATATTCTCTTTCACCAGCTATTACCTTATTTAAGCTATACCATATTTTATAATATTTCTGATTCATGGCGAACGGTCTAACTTGTCAAACAGTCGATTAATCACTTAAACGTACTGGGTTCAAGGGCAACAACGTCCGCAAATCTTTCTGAGAACCGCTATAATTGGTATATTGCCGTGCGATTCGTTTAGCCGAAACTGAGTAACGATACTTAGGGGATGGCTAGGATGACTACAAAGTCATCATAACTGGATACACATCTGGGTGCGGTTCATCCCTAGTCCCAGACCGCAAGTGCAGC